>DASTWT010000125.1:0-2689 GCA_035765815.1 Luteimonas sp.
CCGCCGGCGTCGGAGGCGTAACCCGCGTCGAACTGCAGGTCCAGGCCGACGACGGGCACGCTGTGGCGCTCGGCGAGCACGACCTCGATGCCGTTGGCGAGGTGGCCGCGCTGCACCTTCGGGAAGGTGAGGTCGGGGAACTCGGTGACCGCGGGGACGCCCTTGCTGCGGTCGACGTCGCTCTTCGTCGTCGTGAACTTGTCGGTCGGGGTGCCGGGGACGTCGGCCGGGCGATCCGGCGAGGCCGGCAGGCCGGCGACGTCCTCGATCTTCGGCGCGCCCTGCGCCGGGACGATGGTCAGCGTGTAGTCGCCCTGCGACAGCCAGCGCTTCGCGGCGGCCTGCACGTCGCCGGCGGTCGCGGACTGGTTCCAGGCGAAGCGTTCCTTCCACGCATCGGGGCTGCCGAGGTAGAGCTCGCTCTCGCCGAGGATGCGCGCCTTGCCGAGCACGCGCTCGAGGCTGCGGATGGTGCCGGCGCGATCCTGCGCCTGGACGCGCGACAGCTCGTCGGCGGTGGGGCCTTCGGCGAGGAACTTCTGCATCTCCTCGGCGATCGCGGCCTCGACCTTCGCCGGGTCGGCGCCCTGCTTCACGTCGGCCTGGACCTCGAACTGGCTGCCCAGCTCGAACGGGCTGGCGCTGGCCTGCACGCTGTCGACCAGCTTGTCCTGGTAGACGAGGCGCTGGTACAGGCGCGAGGTCTTGCCGCCGCCGAGGATGTCGGCGGCGATGTCGAGCAGCACGTAGTCCTTGTCGCTGCGCGCCGGGATGTTCCACTCGCGCAGGATGCGGGTCTGGGCGACGCGATCCTCCATCGTCGAGCGCGACGACGTGGTGCGCGCCGCGGTCCAGTGCGCCTGGCGCGGCACGGGCGCGCCGGCCGGGATGTCGCCGAAGTACTTCATCGCCTTCGCGCGCGCGGTGGCGGCGTCGATGTCGCCGCTCATCACCAGCACGGTGTTGGCCGCGCCGTAGTAGTTGCGGAACCAGGTCTTCACGTCCTCGAGCGAGGCCGCGTTGAGGTCTTCCATCGAGCCGATGGTGTCGTGGTGGTACGGGTGGTTGGCCGGGTAGATCTCGGCCAGCTCCTGCTCGCCGACGCGTCCGTAGGGTTCGTTCTCGTCCTGGCGCTTCTCGTTCTGGACGACGCCGCGCTGCTCGTCGAGCGTGGCCTGGTCGATCGCGCCGAGCAGGTGGCCCATGCGGTCGGACTCCATCCACAGCGCCATGTCGAGCGCGGTCGTCGGCACGGTCTCGAAGTACATCGTGCGGTCGAGCCAGGTGTTGCCGTTGATGTCGGAGACGCCGGCCTTCTCGAACGGGTCGAAGTATTCGCCGGGATGGTTCTCCGAGCCGTTGAACATCAGGTGCTCGAACAGGTGCGCGAAGCCGGTGTGGCCGGCCAGCTCGTCCTTGGAACCGACGTGGTACCAGATCGCGACCGATACGACGGGCGCCTTGTGGTCCTCGTGCACGATCACGCGCAGGCCGTTGGGCAGCACGAACGACTGGTACGGGATGTCGACGCCCTGCAGCGCGGCCTGGGCGGCCGGCGCGGCCGGCGCGGCGAAGGCGACGGACGGCGCATACGCGGCGCCACCGGCGATCGCGACGGCGAGGCCGGCGGCGAGCGCGCCTCGGCGCAGCAGTGCCGGCGGGCGGCGATCATTCTTGGCTTGGACGGACATCGGGCACTCCTTGCGTGAAGTCGGGATGAAAACCAGCCCATCCTACGCGCGCGCGCCGGCCCGCGTGTAGCCCAAAGGTCCTGCGCCGGCGCGCCTTTCGCGGCGCAACCGTTTCCGGCGCGGCATACTGGCGGCATGGACAAGGGCCATTGCCTCGTCACCGGCGCGAACCGCGGTCTCGGCCTGGAATTCGTGCGCCAACTGCTCGCCCGTGGCGAACGGGTGGTGGCGACCTGCCGGCACCCCGGTCGCGCGACGGCGCTGAACGCGCTCGCCGGCGAGCATCCCGGGCGCCTGCGCGTGCTGCCGCTGGATGTCGGGGCGCCGCGCTCGATCGCCGAGCTGGCGCACGAGTTGCCGCTGCTCGACGAGGCGCTGTCGCTGCGGCTGCTGGTCAACTGCGCCGGCGTGCTGCATTCGGGCGAGCGCTTCGGCGCGATCGATCCGGCGACCGTCGAGGACAGCTTCCGCACCAACGCGATGGGTCCGCTGCTGGTGACGCAGGCGCTCGCCGAACGCCTGGCCGACGGCGCGAAGGTCGCCAACCTGAGCAGCGTGCTCGGCTCGATCGCCTCGGTCGTGCGCTTCGGCTCGCCCAGCTACGACATCAGCAAGGCCGCGCAGAACATGGTCACCGCGCTGCTGGCGAAGGCGCTCGCGCCGCGCGGCATCGTCGTGCTCGCGCTGCACCCGGGCTGGGCGCAGACCGACATGGGCGGCGCGAACGCGACCGTGCCGGTCGCCGATGCGGTCGCCGGCCTGCTGCGCGTGATCGACGGCGCGGGCGTCGCGGACAGCGGCGGCTTCCGCGACTGGCGCGGCGAAACGCTGCCGTGGTGAACGCCGGCGGCGACCCGCGCGGCGTCGCGGCGGCGCCGGCGCGCGCGCTCGTGCACGTCGTGCTGCTCGAGCCGCGGATCCCGCCCAACACCGGCAACGCGATCCGGCTGTGCGCCAACACCGGCGCGCACCTGCACCTCGTCGAGCCGCTCGGCTTC
>DASTWT010000126.1:0-2224 GCA_035765815.1 Luteimonas sp.
AGGGCGGCGGCCAGCGCCGCGGACAGGATTCGGGTGGCGTGCTTCACGGGCTCCTCCAGTCGTCGGCGAACTGTTCGCCGGCGATCATCTCATCCAGGGACTGGCGGCGCCGGACCAGCGCGTACCGGTCGCCGTCGACCAGGACCTCGGCCGCCAGCGGGCGCGAGTTGTAGGTGGACGCCATCGAAGCGCCGTACGCGCCGGTGCCGAGGATCGCGACCAGGTCGCCCGCCTCGCAGCGCGGCAACCGGCGCCCGATGGCGAAGGTGTCGCCGGTCTCGCAGACCGGGCCGACCACGTCGTATTCCACGGCCTCCCGCCCGGCGGCGGTGCCGACCGGCACGATGTCGTGCCAGGCGTCGTAGAGGCTGGGCCGCAGCAGGTCGTTCATCGCCGCGTCCAGCACCAGGAAGCGGCGCGCCTCGCCTTCCTTCTCCAGCAGCACCCGGCTCAGCAGGATTCCGGCTTCGGCGACCAGGTAGCGCCCGGGCTCGAGCAGGATCCGGCCGCCGAAACCCGCGAGCGCCCCGCGGATCTCCGCGACGTAGTCGGCCGCGTCGATCGCGCGCTCGCCTTCCCGGTAGCGCACGCCGAGCCCGCCGCCGACGTCGATGCTGGCGATGCGATGCCCGCCCGCTTCCAGCTCGCGCCAGAACGCGGCCATGCGCTGCAGCGCCTGCCGCACCGGTTCCAGGCTGAGGATCTGCGAGCCGATGTGCATGTGCAGCCCGTCGAGCCGCACCGACGGCCAGCGGTCGGACTGCGCGAACCAGCCGCGCGCCTCCGCGATCGACACGCCGAACTTGTTCTCCGACTTGCCGGTGGAGATCTTGGCGTGGGTCAGCGCGTCCACGTCCGGGTTGATGCGCACCGCGGCGCGCGCGAGCGCCCCGCGCGCCGCCGCGACCGCCTGCAGCAACTCGAGTTCCGCGCGCGATTCGATGTTGAAGCGCGCCACGCCCGCGTCGAGCGCCTGCGCGATCTCGGAGGCGGACTTGCCCACGCCGGAGAACACGATCCGCTCCGCGGGGATGCCCGCGCGCAGCGACCGCCACAATTCGCCGCCGGACACGATGTCCGCGCCGGCGCCCTCCTCGGCCACGAGGCGCAGGATCGCGCCGTTGCCGTTGGCCTTCACCGCGTAGCAGACCCCGGCGTCGAGCCCGGCCAGCGCGTCCTGCAGGGCGCGCAGGCGGCCGCGGATCGCCGCGGCGGAGTAGACGTGGAGCGGCGTGCCCTCGCGCTCCGCGAGCGACGCCAGGTCGACGCCCTCGCAGGTTCCCGCGCCGCCGCGGGCATTGCCTTGCTGCATGCTGCCTTCCACCCAAAAAAAGGGGCGGCCCGACGCGCGGGCCGCCCAGGGGGTATTACCTCAGAAATCCAGCGACAGGGTGATCTGGCTGTAGCGCGGCGACTGCAGGAAGCGTTCCTTCCCGAAGAACTCGTCGCGGTCGCCGATGCCGGGCTCCAGTTCCTGGTAGACGTACCGGGTCTTCTGGTTGTCGAACAGGTTGAAGACCGCGAACTTCGCGCGGAACACGCCCGGGCCCACCTTGTGCTCGTACGACAGGCTCGCGCCGACGTCGACGATCCACGGCAGGCGGCCCGCGCCGCCGCGCTTCTGCAGCTCGTACACGCGCTGCGTGGAGTCGTCGGAGTCGCAGTTCTCCACGCAGATGTAGTAGCTGTGGTACGCGGTCGCGTCGAACGGGTTGCCCACGCCGAACGCGGTGATCGGTCCGCCGGACTGCGCATCCACGGTGGCGCCCACGCTCCAGTTGTCGTTGAACGCGTAGTTGCCGCGCAGCTTGAACTGGTGGCGGTGGTCGTTCGCCAGCGGGCCGTAGCCGTTGAGGTTCACGAACGGGTCGTCGAAGTTCTCGGTGCGGCCGGTGTCGCCGAAGTTGGTGTCGGTGTTGACCGGGCCCTCGGCGTTGCCCTTGCTCCACGCCAGCGTGTACGAACCGTTGAACGACCAGTGGTCGTCCCACGCGCGGTCGATCTGGAACTCCAGGGCCTTGTAGTCGCGCTTCGGCTTGGTCCAGCCGCGCTGGCCGAGGTAGTTGCCGTCGCTGTCGTACATCGCCCAGCCTTCCTTCGACGTGTCGACCGTCAGGTAGCCGTCGGCCTCGCCGTCGCAGTCGGTGTCGCCCCAGACGGTGACCTTGGAGCCCGGGTTGGCCATCACCCAGCCGATGTAGCCGTCCTCGCCGCACTGCGCGGT
>DASTWT010000127.1:0-2847 GCA_035765815.1 Luteimonas sp.
GGATGCGAGGGTTCGGGCCGGGGATCTCGAAAACAGGGATGTTTTCGAGAAGCCTCCATGGATGGATCCACGGCGTGCCCCGGCACGAACCCTCGCATCCGCGGCGACCCGACAAGAAGCAGGAACGTTTATGCGTGGGACGTCGACCAGGCGCGGATCAGGCGCGCGATTTCGGCGACGCCGTCGGTGAGCGCGGCGGGGCCGGGCTGCAGGATCACGGGCGACTTGACCTCGTGCAGCTCGCCGTCGCGCACCGCCGGGATCGCGTCCCAGCCCGGCCGCGCCGCGACCTTCTCCGGCCGGAACTTCTTGCCGCACCACGAGCCGAGGATCATGTCGGGCGCGCGACGCACCACTTCCGACGCGTCCTCGAGGATGCGCGCCTTCGCCAGCGGCTCCAGTGCGCGCTCCGGGAAGATGTCGTCGCCGCCCGCGATGCGCACGAGCTCGGCGACCCAGCGGATGCCGGTGATCGGCGGCTCGTCCCACTCCTCGAAATACACCTTGGGGCGGCGCGGGAGCTTCGCCGCTTCCGCTGCGATCGCGTCGAGGCCGCGCTGCAGTTCGCCGGCATACGCGTCGGCGCGCGCGCCGGCGCCGACCAGCGCGCCGAGCCGGCGCACGTAGTCGAGGATGCCCTCGACGCTGCGGTGGTTGGAGATCCACACCTCGACGCCGCGACGCACGAGTTCGGCCGCGATGTCGGCCTGGATGTCGGAGAAGCCGACGACGAAGTCGGGCTGCAGGCGCAGGATCTCGTCGATCTTCGCGCTCGTGAAGGCGCTGACCTTCGGCTTCTCGCGGCGCGCCCGGGGCGGTCGCACGGTGAAGCCGCTGATGCCCACGATGCGCGCCTGCTCGCCGAGCGCGTACAGGACTTCGGTCGGTTCCTCGGTGAGGCAGACGATCCGGCGCGGGCCGCTCATGCTGGTCACGGCCGGGCGGTCATCGGCGCAGCGTCACGGATACAGCATCCGCGTCGACCAGCGGCACGCCACGTCGCGTTCGTAGAGCCGGCGCTCGTGCCAGCGGAATTCCGCGGCGTACCAGAACTCGATCCAGCGCGGGCGCACGCGGAAGCCGGTCCAGCGCGGCGGGCGCGGCACGTCGCGGCCTTCGAAGCGCTTCTCCACTTCGGCCAGGCGCGCCTCGAACGTGGCGCGCGCGTCCAGCGTCTCCGATTGCAGCGAAGCCCACGCGCCGAGCTGGCTGCCGCGCGCGCGGGTCGCGAAGTAGGCGTCGGCCTCGTCGTCGGGCACGGTGTGCACGCGGCCCTCGATGCGCACCTGCACGCCCTGCTCCACGCGCGGCCAGTGGAACAGCAGCGCAGCGTAAGGATTGGCCTGCAGCTCGCGCCCCTTGCGCCCGTCCAGGTGGGTGTAGAACACGAAGCCGCGCGCATCGTGGCCCTTGAGCAGCACCGTGCGCGCCGACGGCCGCGCGTCGAGCGTGGCGGTCGCCAGGGTCATCGCGGTGCGATCCGGTTCGCCGGCCGCGCCCGCGGCCTCGAACAGGCGCGCGAATTCGGCCATCGCCTCGATGAAGAGCGGATCAGCGGCGTTTTCGTCCATTGCGCTATTGTGGCGCGATGGATGCCACGCACAAGCCCGCGAAGGGCTACGCCCCGGATTTCGTCGCCGGCGTCTACCGGGCCGCCCGGAAAGCCGGCCACCACGTCTTCGCCATCGCCGGTTTGCAGGGCACCGGCAAGTCCACCCTGTCGGGCCAGGTCGCCGAACTGGCCGCCGGCGAGGGCCGCAAGGTCGTGTCGCTGTCGATCGACGACTTCTACCTGGGGCACGCAGCGCGCCAGCGCCTCGGGCGCGAGGTCCATCCCCTGTGCGCCACCCGGGGCGTGCCGGGCACCCACGACGTGGCGCTGGCCTGCGAGGTGCTCGACGCGCTCGCGGCCGGCCGCCGCACCGCCCTGCCCCGCTTCGACAAGATCGCCGACGACCGCCTCCCGGAAGCGCAATGGCCGGTCGTCGACCATGCCGACCTGACGATCCTGGAAGGCTGGTTCCTGAAGGTGCCGCCCGAGGACGCCGCCGCGCTCGCCGAGCCGCTCAACGCGCTCGAGCGCAACGAGGATCCCGACGGCACCTGGCGGCGCTGGAGCAACGACGCGCTCGCGAACGACTATCCCTCGCTGTGGAAGCGCCTGCCGCGGCTGCTGTTCTTGCAGGGTCCCGGATTCGACGTCGTGCCGCAGTGGCGCTGGCAGCAGGAGCAGACGCTGCAGGCGCAGCACCCCGACCGCAAGGCGATGTCGCATGCGCAGGTGATGCGCTTCGTGCAGTTCTTCGAGCGCGTGAGCCGCCAGGCGATGCGCACGCTGCCGGGCATCGCCGACCGCACGATCCGCCTCGACGCCGAGCGCCATCCGATCGGGACGCAGGAAGCTGGTGGGCCGTGATGGATTCGAACCATCGACCAGCGGATTAAAAGTCCGATGCTCTACCGACTGAGCTAACGGCCCGCATTGCGTTCCGCGCGGAATCCGCCCGGGCCGCCATTCTAGCGGTTGGCGGCCGGACGGGCGATCAGGGCGCCCTAGGGCGTCCAGCCACGGTGCGCGATGTACGCCGGCATGCCTTCGTCCTTGCTGGCTTCGCACTGCTCCGCCAGCCACTGGAACCATTCCGCGGACGAAGGCTGCGACTGCTCGGTCCGGATCCGTTCCTCCAGCGGGCCGATCTTGCGCCACATCGCCACGGCCATGCCGCCGGCCAGTTCGACCACGAGGTCGAGCGGCGCGATGCGCCGGTAGACGAGCAGGCCCATCGTCTCGAAGGTGATGCCGATGCGCAGCGCGGCCAGTTCGGCCTCCGGCCCCGCCTGGCGCAG
>DASTWT010000128.1:0-9334 GCA_035765815.1 Luteimonas sp.
GTGCTCAAGGACGCGGTGGTGAAGTCGCGCCTGCTCGCCGGCTACGACGCGCCCTACGTGCCGGGTTGGGACTGCCACGGCCTGCCGATCGAGCTGGCGGTGGAGAAGAAGTTCGGCAAGGTCGGCAGCAAGCTCGGCGACAGCGTGCTCGACGCCGCGCAGTTCCGCGCGAAGTGCCGCGAGTACGCGCAGTCGCAGATCGACCTGCAGCGGGTGGATTTCAAGCGCCTGGGCGTGGTCGCCGACTGGGAGAACCCCTATCGCACGATGGACTTCGGCTACGAGGCGGAGATGCTGCGCTCGCTGGCGAAGATCGTCGAGCGCGGGCACCTCGCGCGCGGCGTGAAGCCGGTGTACTGGTGCTTCGACTGCGGCTCGGCGCTGGCCGAGGCCGAGATCGAATACCACGACAAGCAGTCGCCCGCGATCGACGTCGCGTACTCGGCGAAGCAGCCGGCATCGCTGGCCGCGGCGTTCGGGGTCGCAGTGGGCCAGGGCGACGAGGTCGCGGTGCCGATCTGGACCACGACGCCGTGGACGCTGCCGGCGAGCCTCGCCGTGAGCCTCGGCCCGGAACTCGATTACGTGCTGGTCGACGGCCCGCGCCGCGCCGACGGCGGGCGACGCCTGCTCGTGCTGGCGGAAGCGCTGGCGGCAGCAGCGCTCAGGCGCTACGGCGTCGACGACGTCGTCGTGCTCGGGCGCGCGAAAGGCGCCGAGCTCGAAGGCCAGCACCTGCGGCACCCGTTCTACGCCGGGCGCGACATCCCGGTGATCCTCGGCGAGCACGTCTCCGCCGAGGACGGCACCGGCGCCGTGCACACCGCGCCCGGCCACGGCCAGGAAGACTTCGTCGTCGGCCAGCGCTACGGCCTCGTCGAGAAGTATTCCGCCGCCGAACTCAACCCGATCGACGGCCGCGGCGTGTACCTGCCGTCCACGCCGCCGGCTGGCGACGTCGTCCTCGCCGGCATGCACGTGTGGAAGGCGAACGACGCGATCGTCGGCGTGCTCCGCGACAACGGCCGCCTGCTCGCGCACGTCGCGATCACGCACGCGTACCCGCATTGCTGGCGCCACCGCACGCCGGTGATCTTCCGCGCCACCCCGCAGTGGTTCATCTCGATGGAACAGGCCGGGCTGCGCCGCGACGCGCTGGCGGCGATCCGCACCGTCGGCTGGATTCCCGAATGGGGCGAAGCGCGCATCGCCGGAATGATCGAGGGCCGCCCGGACTGGACGATCAGCCGCCAGCGCACCTGGGGCGTGCCGATCGCGCTGTTCTTCGACCGCGAGAGCGGCGAGCCGCATCCGGACACCCCGGCGCTGATGCGCCGCGTCGCCGACATGGTGGAACGCGATGGCGTCGATGCCTGGTATGCGCTCGATCCGGCGACGCTGCTCGGCGCCGACGCGGCGCGCTACGAGAAGGTCACCGACATCCTCGACGTCTGGTTCGACTCCGGAGTGACGCACGCCTGCGTGCTGGCCAAGCGCCCGCAGGACGGGCTGCACAAGCCGGCCGAGCTGTACCTGGAAGGCTCCGACCAGCATCGCGGCTGGTTCCAGTCCTCGCTGCTCACCGGCGTGGCGATGGACGGCGCGGCGCCGTACCGGCAGTGCCTGACGCACGGCTTCACCGTCGATGCCCAGGGCCGCAAGATGTCGAAGTCGCTCGGCAACGGCATCGAGCCGCAGGAGATCATCAAGACGCTCGGCGCCGACATCCTGCGGCTGTGGATCCTGTCCACCGACTACCGCAACGAGATGTCGCTGTCGCAGGAGATCCTCAAGCGCACCGCCGACGCGTACCGGCGCATCCGCAACACCGCGCGCTTCCTGCTCGGCAACCTGCACGGCTTCGACCCGTCGAGGCATGCCGTGGCGCCGGCGGACATGGTCGCGCTCGACCGCTGGATCGTGCATCGCGCGTACCTGCTGCAGGAGCGGATCAAGGCGGCGTACGAGCGCTACGACTTCGCCGAGATCGTGCAGTCGCTGGCCAACTTCTGCAGCGTGGACCTCGGCGCGCTGTACCTCGACGTCACCAAGGACCGGCTGTACACCATGCCGGAGGATTCGACCGGCCGCCGCAGCGCGCAGACCGCGATGCACGCGATCGCCGAGGCGATGGTGCGCTGGATCGCGCCGATCCTGTCGTTCACCGCCGACGAGATGTGGTCGTACCTGCCGCCCGCCGCGGGCGAAGCGACGCGCGGCGGCAACGTGCTGTTCGCGACCTGGTACGAGGGCCTGCGCCCGTTGCCGGTCGATGCCGCGCTGTCGGCGGAGGATTTCGACCGCCTGCTCGCGTTGCGCGACGACGTGGCCAAGGTGCTGGAGCCGATGCGCGCCGCCGGCGAGATCGGCGCGGCGCTCGACGCCGAGGTGGCGCTGCGCTGCGGCGTCGCCGACCAGGGCTGGCTGGCGCCGTTCGTCGACGAACTGCGCTTCCTGCTGATCAGCGGCGACGTGCGCGTGGTCGCGGACGAGGACGCGCGCGGGATCGCGGTCGAGGCCTCGCCCACCGACAAGCCGAAGTGCGTACGCTGCTGGCAGCACCGCGGCGATGTCGGCAACGATCCGGCGCATCCGGAACTCTGCGGCCGCTGCGTCTCGAACGTGGAAGGCCCGGGCGAGACGCGGAGGTGGTTCTGATGCCTGCGCCCGGAACCGCGCGCCCGAAGCCGAACGCACTGGCGTGGCTGGGCCTCTCCGCGCTGGTGCTGGTACTCGACCAGCTCAGCAAGCTGTGGGTGCTGCGCAGCCTGCCCGAGTTCGAGCCGGTCACTGTCATCCCCGGCGTGTGGAACTGGTACCGCACCTACAACACCGGCGCCGCGTTCAGCCTGCTCGGCGACGCCGGCGGCTGGCAGCAGTACCTGTTCTCCGGCTTCGCCGTCGCGATCAGCGCGGTGCTGGCCTGGTGGCTGGCGAAGACGCCGCGCGGCGACTGGAAGACCGCGCTGCCGTTCGCGCTGGTGATCGGCGGCGCCATCGGCAACCTGCTCGACCGCCTGCAGCACGGCCACGTCGTGGACTTCATCCAGTGGTACTGGCGCAACCACTACTGGCCGTCGTTCAACGTCGCCGATTCGGCGATCTTCGTCGCCGCCGCCATCCTGGTCCTCGGCAGCCTGCTGCAGCCGCGCAAGGCGTAAAATGGGGGCCATGGACATCGTCCTCGCCAACCCCCGCGGCTTTTGCGCGGGCGTCGACCGCGCCATCGAGATCGTCAAGCGCGCGCTCGAGACGCTGGGGGCGCCGATCTACGTGCGCCACGAGGTGGTGCACAACCGCTACGTGGTGGACGAGCTCAAGCACCGCGGCGCGGTGTTCGTCGAGGAGCTGGGCGAGGTCCCCGACGGCGCGACGGTGATCTTCAGCGCGCACGGCGTCTCGCAGGCGGTGCGCGCCGAGGCCGCGCGCCGCGACCTGAAGGTGTTCGACGCCACCTGTCCGCTGGTGACGAAGGTGCACATGGAGGTCGCGCGGCAGTGCCGCGCCGGCCGCGACATGGTGCTGATCGGCCATGCGGGGCATCCCGAGGTCGAAGGGACGATGGGGCAGTGGAGCCGGGAAGCCGGCACGGGCGCCATCCACCTGGTCGAGGATCTCGACGACGTCGCGGCGCTGCAGCTCGCGCAGCCGGAGAACGTCGCGTTCACGACCCAGACCACGCTGTCGGTCGACGACACCCGCGGCATCATCGAGGCGCTGCGCGCGCGCTTCCCCGCGATCCAGGGCCCGCGCAACGACGACATCTGCTACGCCACCCAGAACCGCCAGGACGCGGTGCGCGAACTCGCGCACCAGTGCGACCTGGTGCTGGTGGTCGGTTCGCCGAACAGCTCGAACTCCAACCGCCTGCGCGAACTCGCCGAGCGCGAGGGCGTCGAGGCGCACCTGGTGGACGGCGCGTCGGAGATCGACCCGGCGTGGGTGCTCGGCAGGAAGCACGTCGGCGTGAGCGCGGGCGCGTCCGCGCCGGAAGTGCTGGTGCGCGGCGTGATCGAGCGCCTGCAGCAGCTGGGCGCCGGGCTGGTGCGCGAGCTCGACGGCGAGCCCGAGGACATGGTGTTCGCGCTGCCGCGCGAGCTGCGCCTGCAGTTGGTGGAGTAACCGGTTCCCGGCCGCCGCCGCGCCGCCGTCGATCCCTCAATCCGCGCAAAGCTCGAGGCCGTGTCCGACGAAGGCATCGGCGATTTCCTTCGCCTTGCGGCCGTGCCTGCCCGTGGCCATCTCCTCGGCAAGGCACAACAAGGCGACGCGCGCCCGGGACGAAGTCGCGCGATAGGAGCTCAGCATCCTGACTTCATCCGGGGTTTCGACCAGGATCGCCCGGGCCACCGGTACGGGATGCGAACGGGGTTCACCGTCCATCTCCCCGCGACCGGTTGCAAGCCACTCGAACGAAGCGCCGCATCCGCCACGAATTGTGCGACATTGAAGCATTGCTGCGCATCGAGATGGACGAACCCGGGCCGGAGAACGCCGCTGTCGGCAGGATCCTGGCCGATGTGCTGCTTGCAAGGAAGGAATCCATGTCCGGGAGACTGCACCAATGAAGGGATTGATTCGGATCGTGTCGATGGCGTCGCTGCTCCTGGCGACATCGGCGTGCGCGACGTTCGAGGTGCGCGAGGCGGACCTGCTGAACCCGGACGATCCGCCGAAGGCCGCCGGCTTGCCCGACGGCTACGAGGTCGAGCAGTTCGTCGTCCGCGGCCCGGAGCGCAGCATCGGCGTGACCTACGCCCATCGGCCCGGGAACAGGGTGTTCGTGCAGTATTGCGGCGGCAACGAGTTCCGCCGGAGCCGCGACGGCGGAGGCATCCTCCGGCAGCTGGCGCGCGGCGCCGACGTCGTCCTGTTCGACTATCCGGGCTATGGGGACAGCACGGGGGAACCCGCCGTCGCGACCATCCTCGAAGATGCGCATGCCGTCTACGACCACTTCATCGATCGCGGGGCGGCCACCGGCAAGGCGCGAATCGTCTACGGATTCTCGCTCGGCAGTTTCGTCGCCTCCGCGCTCGCCTCCGACCGCGATCCCGACGTCCTGGTCCTCGAAGGCACGGCGCCGAACGTCAAGGCATGGGCCAGCGAGATGGTCCCGCTCGTCGCAAAGCCTTTCGTCCGGATTTCCGTCGCGGACGAACTTGCCTCGCTGGACAACGTGGGCGAGCTCCGCAACGTCCGATCGCGCATGTACATCCTCGGCGGCGGCAAGGACAAGCGCACGCCCCCGGCCCTCGGCCGCTCGATGGCGGCTGCCCTGGCCGGCGCCCGAGCCGATGTGCAGTTCAAGCTGTTCCCGGCGGCGGCGCACGGGGGAATCATGGCCACGCCGGAATTCCCGGGGTTCTGGGATGGGCTGGTGCAGGCCGCGAGCCGCGCCGCGCCGGCGCGGCCATGACCGGTCCTGCAGCGTTGTCCCTGGCGTACCGGCTCTCCGCCGGGGCAGGGCACGTCAGGAAGCTGTTGCCGCGACGGTGGACCGAAGGCGCTCCCACGGGCGGGCAATTGGCAGCGCTGGGGGACGATCCCCTGTTCCGCGACACCGCATGGTCGAAGCGGATACTCGCTTCGCAGTTCAGGTGCGAGATCCTGCGGCGATTCGCGGAGACGGCGAGTCTCCGGGACCTGGACGCGTTCTGCGAGCGCAAGGTCGTCTACGAGACCGGCTTCGATTTCGCGAGGCTCAGGCAACTCGGGCGGCCACTGATCCTGGCGACGCCGCATTACGGCGCGTACGTGATGGCGTGCATGGTGGCGCTGGGCGACTTCGGCGACCGGCCTGTCAACATCTTCTATGAAGATCCGGCCAGGAACCCCGCCAACGCGCAGTTCGAGGCCATCTTCCGGCGGCGGCCGAACGCGAACGTCCTGCTGAACGGCAGGCGTGGAGTGATCGCAGCGATCAAGGCGCTCAGGAACAACGAGTGCCTGACGATGATGCCGGACGTCTATCTCGACGTCGACGACACGATCGCGGTTCCGTTTTTCGGGCGGCTGATGCGCGCAATGACCGGCACGGCATTCTTCGCGCTCCACGCGGATGCGCTGGTCGCTCCGGTCTATGTGCTGCCCGACGACCGGTTCGGCATCAGGATCCGGATTTCGGAACCGCTCGACCCCCGCGCCTGTCGCGCGGGGGACGAAGCGCAGAAGCTGTTCCGGATCACCAGGGACCTGTTCGCCGACATGGAGCGGACCTTCAGGAGGGCGCCGGAACATTGGGTCTACTGGCGCAGTTTCGGCTCGCTCTCCTCCGAATCCAGGCGTGCGGCGCCGGATGCGGGCTTGCGCGGGGAGCTGCAGCAGCGCCTGCGGGTGGTGCCTTTCCTCGCCCGGCGGGTGCCGGCGCTCGTTTCTTCGATGGACGACCTTGCTGACCGGGTCCGGCAACCGGCACGGGGGCGTCCCGGCGGCGCGATCCCAGCGTCCGGCCTGTGCAGCCCAGCGACGACCGGCTAGAATTGCCGGCTCCGGTCATCGAGGCCGGAAGCCATTGCCGGAATAGCTCAGTTGGTAGAGCGGCGCATTCGTAATGCGTAGGTCGTAGGTTCGAATCCTATTTCCGGCACCAGTTTTTCGCGATCGAAACGCCCCGGGCAGCGATGTCCGGGGCGTTTTTCGTTCCGGGACCGGGCAGCCTCGCTTACTGTGCTTGACACAGTAGATCGCCACTGCTACTGTGCATGAAACAGTAAGGGGTGCCCGATGGTGGCGAAGGACGGCAGGGACATCGGCCTGGTCGAGCTCCGGCGCGGCGCGCTGGTGCTGGCCACGCTCAGCCGGCTGCGCGAACGCCAGTACGGCTACTCGCTGCGTCAGGCGCTCGCCGAGGGCGGCCTGCCGATCGAGGAGGGCACGCTCTATCCGCTGCTGCGCCGCCTCGAGGCGCAGGGCCTGCTGCTGAGCGAGTGGGACGCGTCCACGGCGCCGCCGCGGCGCTACTACCGGCTGAGCCGCGACGGCGAGCGCGCCTACGCGGAACTGGCTGCCGCCTGGCGCGCCCAGGCCGTGGCGATCGATGGCTTTCTCCAGGGGGACGACGGGCAATGATGACTGCGAACGACGTGATCGAATCCTGGGTGCGCGATGTCGCGCGCCTGCTGCCGCGCAAGCGGCGCGACGACGTGGCGCGGGAGCTGCGCGCGCTGCTGCAGGAGGAGCTGGCGGCGAAGGCCGAAGCCGCCGGCCGCGCGCCCGACCGCGCGATGGCGATGGCGCTGCTGGCGGGCTTCGGCCGCCCCGCGGAAGCCGCCGCGCGCTACGAGCCGCGCAAGCCGCTGATCGACCCCGAGGACAACCACGATTTCGCGATCTGGATGATCGTCGGCCTCGTCGTGGTCGGGATGTCCGACGAGCATTTCGAACTCGACCTGGTGAAGTGGTTCGCCTGCCTGGCGCTCGTGTTCATGGCGATCGCATGGGTTCGCCGCCGGCGCCCCGAGGGCCGCTTCGCCTGGAAGCCGCGCCCGGATCCGAAGCCCGCGCGCGCGCCGCGCTGGCAGGCGTTGCTCGCCGCGGCGGGCCTGGCCGTGTTCCCGCTGGCGATGTACGTTGCGCCGCAGGCATTCTGGGATACCGCCACGCTCGGCCATGGCGTCGGCGGCGGCCTCGCGTTGACCGATGCGTTCACGCACAGCTGGCAGCGCGCGGCGACGATCGGCTGGTTGATCGCGTACATCGCCGTGTGGCTCGGGGTCGCGGTGCAAGGCGGCTGGCGCCGCTGGAGCCGGCGCGCGGGGATCGCCACCGGCATCGGCCTGGGCCTGATGCTGCTCGCCCACGCGGCGCCGATGAAGGCATTCCTCGACCCGACGCCTTTCGCGATCTTCGTGCTGCCCCGTGCGGATGCGGTCGCGATCCCGTGGTTCCGGTTCGCCGGCGGCCTCGTGCTGCTCGGCGCGCTCTACGAGAGCTACCTGGAATGGGTACGGATCGAGCCGGCCGCGGAAGCGGCGTCGCCAGCCGACCGATTCGCGACCGGAAGCGCCTGATCCCAGCGCGTGCGACGCCCGCCGGCTAGAGTGGCGGTGTCGCAAGCACTGGAACCGGCGAAGCCGATGGCCGCGAAGATCACGAGCAGGGCGAAGACCGCCTACGTCTGCGGCGAATGCGGCGGCGAGCACAACAAGTGGCAGGGGCAGTGCGCCGAGTGCGGCGCCTGGAATACGCTGTCGGAGATCGTGCTGGAACCCGCGGGCGCGGCGACGGCGAAATCACCGGCGCGGCGCGCGGGCTGGGCGGGCAAGGTCGATGCGCCGAAGGTCACCGCGCTGGCGGACGTCCGCCACCAGGAGGACGCGCGCGTGTCCACCGGCATCGGCGAGTTCGACCGCGTGCTCGGCGGCGGCCTGGTCGAGGGTGCGGTCGTGCTGGTCGGCGGCGACCCCGGCATCGGCAAGTCGACGCTGCTGCTCCAGGCCGTCGCGAAGATGGCCGGCGGCGCGTCGGCCGGCAGCCCCGCTTCCAGCAGTGCCGCGCCTGGCACCCCCGCCTTCAGCAGTTTGTACGTGACCGGCGAGGAATCCCTGGGCCAGGTCGCCGGCCGCGCCGCGCGCCTCGGCCTCGCGGTCGACGGCGTGCACGCGCTCGCCGAGACCGGCGTCGAACGCATCCTCGAGCACGCCGCGGCGATGCGCCCGCGCATGATCGTCGCCGATTCGGTGCAGACGCTGTGGACGGAGTCGCTCACCGCCGCGCCCGGCTCGGTGAGCCAGGTGCGCGAATCCGCCGCGCGGCTGGTGCGCTATGCCAAGGAGACCGGCACCGCCGTGTTCCTGGTCGGCCACGTCACCAAGGAAGGCGGCATCGCCGGCCCGCGCGTGCTCGAGCACATGGTCGACGCGGTGCTGTATTTCGAAGGCGAATCGGGCTCGCGCTTCCGCGTCCTGCGCGCGTTCAAGAACCGCTTCGGCGCGGTCAACGAGCTCGGCGTGTTCGCGATGGGCGAGCAGGGCCTGAAGGAAGTGCCGAACCCGTCGGCGATCTTCCTCTCCGGTGGCAGCCTGCAGCAGCCCGGCAGCTGCGTCACGGTCACGCGCGAGGGCACGCGCCCGCTGCTGGTGGAAGTGCAGGCGCTGGTGGATGCGTCGCCGCTGTCCAATCCGCGCCGCGTCGCCGTCGGCCTGGAGCAGAACCGCCTGGCGATGCTGCTCGCGGTGCTGCATCGCCACGGCGGCATCGGCGTGTCCGACCAGGACGTGTTCGTCAACGTCGTCGGCGGCATCCGCCTGCAGGAAACCGCGGCGGACCTGCCGGTGCTGCTCGCGGTGCTGTCGTCGCTGCGCGACCGGCCGCTGCCGGAGAAGACCGTCGC
>DASTWT010000129.1:0-2644 GCA_035765815.1 Luteimonas sp.
CCCGCGATCTCGACCGCGGCGATCGCGTCGCTCGGCGGCAGCGCGGCGACCAGCGCCTGCGCCAGCGCGCGCGGGTTCGACTTCGCCGGCTTCGCCAGCAGCATCGCGACGTTGCAGGAAAAGTCGCCGTGGCTACGCTCCTTCGGCCGCTCGACGACGAAGTCGGGCGTGGCCAGGTCGGCGGGCAGCGTGCCCTGCGCGCGCAGCGCGTCGATGCCCTGTTCTACGAGGTGGCGGACCAGGGCGCGGAGCGGGGTTTTCACGGGGATCGGTGCGGTTTCCAACGGTCCCGCATTGTACGCGAGGCCGCCCGCGGCCCGCGCCGACGCCACTCACACCCAGCCGCGGGCGGCCAGCGACACCGGCGGTCCGTCGCCGACGACGAAGTGGTCGAGCAGGCGGACGTCGACCAGGGCGAGCGCCTGCTTCAGGCGCGCCGTGACCGCCCGGTCCGCGGCGCTGGGTTCGGCGCTGCCGGACGGGTGGTTGTGGCCGACGATCACCGCCGCCGCGTTGCACGCGAGCGCGCGCCGGACGACTTCGCGCGGATGGACCTCGGCGCCGTCGACGGTGCCGCGGAACAGCTCCTCGAAGGCCAGCGCGCGATGCCGCGTGTCCAGGAACAGCGCCGCGAACACCTCGCAGGGCTGGGCGCGCAGCCGCGTCGCGAAGTAGCGGCCGGCCGCGCCCGGGTCGGTCAGCGCCTCGCCGCGCTCCAGGCCGGCGGCGAGGTAGCGGTCGCACAGTTCCAGCGCCGCGGCCAGCTGGCAGGCGCGCGCCGGCCCGAGGCCCGGCAGCGCGGCGAGCTCGCCGGGGCTGCGCTCCAGCAGCGCGCGCAGCGGCCCGTGCTCGACGAGCAGGGCGCGGGCGGTCGCCACCGCGTCCTGCCCGCGCAGGCCCGAGCCGAGGAAGATCGCCAGCAGCTCGGCGTCCGAAAGGACCGAGGCGCCGCGGGCGACCATCTTCTCGCGGGGGCGTTCGCTCGGGGGCCAGTCGCGGATCTGCATGGGGCGATTGCAGCAGGCGCCGGGCCGGCGCGCCGTCGGGGGAAGGAGGCCATCGGGTAAGCTGGAGACCGGTCTGGATGTAGGGAAACTTCGGGCGATGGGCGCGAGCGCGGGCGGAGCGGGCAGGGGACTGGCGGGACGCCGCGTGCTGCTGTGCGTGACCGGCGGCATCGCCGCTTACAAGGCCGTCGAGCTGGCGCGCCGCCTCGGCGACGCCGGCGCCGAAGTCCGGGTGGCGATGACCGAGGCCGCGACCCGCTTCGTCGGCGCGCAGACGTTCCAGGCCGTCACCCATCGCCCGGTGCGCACCTCGCTGTGGGACGCGTCGGCCGAAGCGGCGATGGGACATCTCGAACTCGCGCGCTGGGCGCAGCAGGTGGTCGTCGCGCCGGCGACCGCGGACGCGATCGCCAAGCTCGCGCACGGCTTCGCCGACGATCTCGTCGCCACGCTGTGCCTCGCCACCGAAGCGCCGATCGCGATCGCGCCGGCGATGAACCACCGCATGTGGCTGCACCAGGCGACGCAGGCGAATGTCGCCACGTTGCGTTCGCGCGGCGTGCAGGTGATCGGGCCGGAGGATGGCCCGCTCGCGGAAGGCGAATCGGGCCCGGGCCGCCTCAGCGAACCCGGCGCGATAGTGGACGCGCTCGCCGCCGCTTCCGGCGCGGCCGGCAAGGCGTGAACGCCGCGAAGCCGCTCGCAGGCCGCCGCATCGTCGTGAGCGCCGGCCCGACCTACGAGGACATCGACCCGGTGCGCTACATCGGCAACCGCAGCAGCGGCAAGATGGGTTTCGCGGTCGCGGAAGCCGCCGCGCGCGCCGGCGCCGACGTCGCGCTCGTCGCCGGCCCCGTGCACCTGCCGACGCCGGAAGGCGTGGCGCGCGCGGACGTGCGCAGCGCCGCGCAGCTGCGCGACGCCGTGCTCGCCGCGCTGCCGGCCGACGCCTACGTCGGAGCCGCCGCCGTCGCCGACTGGGCGCCGCGCGACGTCGCCCCGCACAAGCTCAAGAAGCGCGAAAGCCACGACACGCTCACGCTCGAACTCGTGCGCACGCCCGACGTGCTCGCCGAAGTCGCATCGCACCCGACGCTGCGGCCGCGCCTCGTGGTCGGCTTCGCCGCCGAAACCGAAGGGCTCGAGGAAAACGCGCGCGCCAAGCTCGAGCGCAAGCGCGTCGACATCGTCGCCGCGAACCTCGTCGGAGCGCAAGGCACGGGCTTCGAATCCGACGACAACGCGCTCGCCGTGTTCGCGCGCGACGGATCCGTCCTGCAGCTCGGCCCCGCGCCCAAGCGCGAGCTCGCCGACGCCCTCGTCCAGCTCATCGCGGAGCGCCTCGCCTGATGCAACGCACGCTGCAAGTGAAAGTGCTCGATGCGCGCTGGGGCGCCGAATGGCCGCTGCCGGACTACGCCACCGACGCCAGCGCCGCGCTCGACCTGCGCGCCGCGCTCGACGCGCCGATGGTGCTCGCGCCCGGCGATGCGGCGCTCGTGCCCTCGGGGCTGGCGATCCACCTCGCCGATCCCGCGCTGTGCGCGCTGGTGCTGCCGCGCTCCGGGCTCGGCCACCGTCACGGCATCGTGATGGGCAACGGCACCGGCCTGATCGACGCCGACTACCAGGGCCCG
>DASTWT010000130.1:0-4470 GCA_035765815.1 Luteimonas sp.
TCGACCGCCGGCCTGTTCCAAGCCCCTGAATTGACGCGGGATGCCGCGCCCGCGACAATAGCCGACTTCGTTTCAGGTGCCCCGCTCGGCAATGCGTTCGAGCCGGTGCTGCGCCGCCGCGAACCGGCCGTCGAGGCCGCGTTCGCCGCGCTGGCGCGCGTCGGCGAGCCGCGGCTGACCGGGTCGGGCAGCGGCTGTTTCGTGGAATTCGGGGATCGCGCCTCGGCGCAGGCGGCACTGCAGTCCTTGTCGCCGGGCCTTGGCGCATGGATCGCCGAAGGCGCGGCACGCTCCGCGTTGCACGCCGCGCTGGACGCGTTCCGCCTGCAGGGGCGTCGCCAAGTGGTCCAAGGCACCGGGTTTTGATCCCGGCATCCGCAGGTTCGAATCCTGCCGCCCCTGCCAAAAACAACGAGTGAGGCGGACATGTCGGTGCAGGACGATCGCAACTTGCTGGTGTTCTCGGGCAACGCCAACCGCCCGCTCGGGAACGCGGTGTGCAAGCAGCTGGGCGTGCGCCCGGGGCGCGCGCTGGTCGGGCGCTTCTCGGACGGCGAGGTGCAGGTCGAGATCGAGGAGAACGTCCGCGGCCAGGACGTGTTCGTCATCCAGCCGACCTGCGCGCCGAGCGCGGAGAACCTGGTCGAGCTGCTGGTGCTGATCGACGCGCTCAAGCGCGCATCGGTGGCCAGCGTGACCGCGGTGGTGCCGTACTTCGGCTACGCCCGCCAGGACCGCCGCCCGCGGTCGGCGCGCGTGCCGATCACGGCCAAGGTCGCGGCGCAGATGTTCTCGACGGTGCGCACCGACCGGGTGCTCACCGTGGACCTGCACGCCGAGCAGATCCAGGGCTTCTTCGACATCCCGGTCGACAACGTGTACTCCTCGCCGCTGCTGCTCGCCGACATCTGGCGCAACTACGGCACGGAGGACCTGATCGTGGTGTCGCCCGACGTGGGCGGCGTGCTGCGGGCCCGGGCCATCGCCAAGCGCCTCGACGACGCGGACCTCGCGATCATCGACAAGCGCCGGCCGAAGGCGAACGTCGCCACGGTGATGAACATCATCGGCGACGTCTCCGGCAAGGTCTGCGTGCTGGTCGACGACATCGTCGACACCGCCGGCACCCTGTGCGCGGCGGCGGCGGCGCTGAAGGCGCAGGGCGCGACCCGCGTGGTCGCGTACTGCACGCATCCGGTGCTTTCGGGCGCCGCGATCGAGAACGTATCGAAGGCCGACCTGGACGAGCTGGTGGTGACCGACACCATCCCGCTGTCCGAGACGGCGAGGGAATGCGGCAAGATCCGCCAGCTCAGCGTCGCCGAGCTGCTGGCGGAAACCATCCGCCGCATCGCCTTCGGGGAATCCGTCAGTTCGCTCTACGTGGACTGACGCAACACGGCTCTCCTGGTCGCGGGAGAGTCGACATCGCCGCCGCGAGGCGGTTCATCGCAAGCAGAGTGAGCAAACAGAAATGTCCGAACACAAGATCACGGCCACCAGCCGCAAGGACGAGGGGAAGGGTGCGAGCCGCCGCCTGCGTCATGCGGGCCAGGTCCCGGCCATCGTCTACGGCGGCCACGCCGATCCGCAGAGCATCCAGCTCGAGCACGAGCGCACCTGGCTGGTCAGCCAGAACGAGTGGTTCTACTCGTCGATCCTCGACCTCGAGATCGACGGCAAGTCGCAGAAGGTCCTCCTGCGCGACATGCAGCGCCACCCGTACAAGCAGCGCATCATGCACATGGACTTCCAGCGCGTGAACGCGAACGAGGCGATCCGCGTCTCGGTCCCGCTGCGCTTCGTCAACGCGGCGACCTCGCCCGCGGGCAAGACCGCCGGCGTGGTCATCACCCACGAGCTGAACGAGATCCACGTCAGCTGCCTGCCGGGCGACCTGCCGGAGCACATCGACGTCGACCTGTCCGCGCTGAAGCCGGGCGACACCATCCACCTGTCGCAGGTGGCGATGCCCAAGGGCGTCGAGGTGCCGGAACTGCGCCTGGGCGCCGACCACGACGTGGCGGTGGTGATGGCGCGCTTCGCCCGTGCCGAGTCCGAGGAAACGACGGACGCGGCTGCGGCCGAGGGCGGCGCCGCGCCGGCCGCCGACGCCGGCAAGGCCGCCGAGTAAGCGACGCGACGGTCCGGCGCGCCTTTCGCGGGCGCGCCGGCCTGCGTCTGCGCGATGGCGGGCCTGCGGCTCATCGTCGGGCTGGGCAATCCCGGTCCCGAGCATCTCCGGACACGGCACAACGCCGGGTTCTGGTTCGTCGACGCCCTGGCGATGCGCGAAGGCGCGCGCTTCGGCCTCGAATCCAAGCTGTTCGGCGAGACCTGCAAGGTCGACATCGCCGGGCGGCAGGTCTGGCTGCTGAAGCCGGCCACCTACATGAACGCGTCGGGCAAGTCGGTCGCCGCGGCGCTGCGCTACTGGAAGATCGAGCCGGAGGAAGCCCTGCTCGTCCACGACGAGCTCGACCTGCCCCCTGGCCAGGCGCGATTCAAGTTCGACGGCGGCCACGGCGGCCAGAACGGGCTGCGCGACACCATGCAACTGCTCAAGCACGGCCGCTTCCACCGCCTGCGCATCGGCATCGGCCACCCCGGCCACAAGGACCGGGTGACGCCCTGGGTGCTGGGCAAGCCGGGCAAGGACGACGAGGCCTCCATCCTGCGCGCCATCGACGACGCGATGTCGGTGCTGCCGCTCGCGGTCGAAGGCGATTTCAACGAGGCGATGAAACGCCTGCACACGGGTAAGGATTGATGGGCATCAAATGCGGCATCGTGGGCCTGCCGAACGTCGGCAAGTCGACCCTGTTCAACGCGCTGACCAAGGCGGGCATCGCCGCGGCCAACTTTCCCTTCTGCACGATCGAACCGAACGTGGGCGTGGTGCCGGTCCCGGACCCGCGCCTGAACGCGCTGTCGGAGATCGTCAAGCCGCAGAAGGTCGTGCCCACGGCGGTCGAGTTCGTGGACATCGCCGGCCTGGTCGCCGGCGCCGCCAGCGGCGAGGGGCTGGGCAACAAGTTCCTGGCCCACATCCGCGAGGTCGACGCGATCACCCACGTGGTCCGCTGCTTCGAGCACCCGGACGTGATCCACGTGGCCAACAAGGTCGACCCGATCGCCGACATCGAGACCATCGACACCGAGCTGGCGCTGGCCGACCTGGAGTCCGTGGACAAGGCCCTGCAGCGCGCCGAGCGCGCCGCCAAGACGGGCGACAAGGACGCCAAGGCCCGGGTCGAGGTGCTGGCGCGGATCCGCGCCGCGCTGGACGCCGGCAAGCCGGCCCGCGCCCTGGGCCTGTCGGACGACGACAAGGCCGCGGTCCGCGACCTGTTCCTGCTCACCCTGAAGCCGGTCATGTACGTGGCCAACGTCCTCGAGGACGGCTTCGAGGGCAACCCGCACCTGGACGCGGTCCGCGCCCGGGCGGCGGGCGAGGGCGCCGAGGTCGTGCCGGTCTCGGCCGCGATCGAGGAGGAGCTGAGCCAGCTCGACGACGCCGACCGCGACGCCTTCCTGGCCGACCTGGGCCTGGACGAGCCCGGCCTGAACCGGGTGATCCGGGCCGCCTACAAGCTGCTGGGCCTGCAGACCTACTTCACCGCCGGCGTGAAGGAAGTCCGCGCCTGGACCGTGAAGGCCGGCTCGACCGCCCCGCAGGCGGCGGCCGTCATCCACACCGATTTCGAGAAGGGCTTCATCCGCGCCGAGACCATCGGCTACGACGACTTCATCCGCTACCGCGGGGAGGCCGGCGCCCGCGAGGCCGGGCGGCTGCGCCTGGAAGGCAAGGAGTACCGGGTCCAGGAGGGCGACGTCCTCCATTTCCGCTTCAACGTGTGACCCGGAGCGCCCGGATCCGTTGACAGGAATCGGGCGCCGCGTCAAAATCGCGGGCTGTTTCACTGGCTTCGGACAGCAGCACCGGAGGGATACCCAAGCGGCCAACGGGGGCAGACTGTAAATCTGCTGGCTTACGCCTTCGGTGGTTCGAATCCACCTCCCTCCACCAGTTTTGCAGCTCCAGAGGTGCCCGTCGCGGGAGTAGTTCAACGGTAGAACCTCAGCCTTCCAAGCTGATGGTGCGGGTTCGATTCCCGTCTCCCGCTCCATTGAACTCCGCGCGACATCCAATCAGTTCCAACGCTCACGTAGCTCAGTCGGTAGAGCACCTCCTTGGTAAGGAGGAGGTCGATGGTTCGATTCCATTCGTGAGCACCAATATGCGGATCCCTCCGCAAAAGCCCGCACATCCATGTGCGGACTCTTCAACGAAAAGCAGCAGTTCCACCTAGACAACCGGGACACCGACATGGCAAAGGGTAAGTTCGAGCGCACCAAGCCCCACGTGAACGTGGGCACGATCGGCCACGTGGACCACGGCAAGACGACGCTGACGGCGGCGCTGACGAAGGTGGGCGCGGAGCGTTTCGGCGGCGAGTTCAAGGCCTA
>DASTWT010000131.1:0-9611 GCA_035765815.1 Luteimonas sp.
CCGGGGATCTCGAAAACAGGGATGTTTTCGAGAAGCCTCCATGGATGGATCCACGGCGTGCCCCGGCCCGAACCCTCGCATCCGCGGCGACCCGGCACGAAGGCCTTGCGTGAGTTTGGGTCAGGCGGGCAGGTCGAAGAGGAGGACATCGGCGCCTTCGCCGGTGAGTTCGACGGGCGCAGCCTCGGCCTCGAAGCCGAGCGCATCGCCTGCCGCGAGCGCGCGATCGCCCATGCGGACCCGGCCCTGGGCCACGTGCAGCCAGTAGCGGCGCGCCGGATCCGGGGAGAAGGCGACCGATTCGCCCGCATCGAGCAGCGCGCCGCGCAGCCAGGCTTGCTGGCGGATCGCGAGGCTGCCGTGCGCGCCGTCCGGCGAGGCGAGCAGCGCCCAGCGCCCGCGCCGCTGCGCCGGGTCGAACGCGCGCTGCGCGTACGCCGGCGGCGCGTTCACGCGATCGGGCTGGATCCAGATCTGCAGGAAGTGCACGGGCGCGTCCTGCGAGGCGTTGAATTCGCTGTGCTCGATGCCGTGGCCCGCCGACATCCATTGCAGTTCGCCCGGCCGCAACACGCCGCCGCCACCCGAATCGTCGCGGTGCGCGAGCGCGCCGGAGAGCACGTAGCTGAGGATCTCCATGTTCGCGTGCCGGTGCGGCGCGAAGCCGCCGCCGGGCGCGACCCGGTCCTCGTTGACCACGCGCAGCGGGCCGAAGCCCATCCAGCGCGGGTCATGGTAGTGGCCGAACGAGAACGTGTGCCGGCTGTCCAGCCAGCCCGTGCGCACGACGCCGCGGTCCGCGGCCGGACGCTCGACGATCACTGGCCGCCCGTCTCCGCGCCGGCTTCGGTGGTGATGCGCAGCGCCACTTCGTCGGCCACCATCGGGATCATCCGGGTGATGCCGAAGTCGGAGCGCTTGAGCGTCGCCGTGGCGTCGAAGCCGATCTTCCCCGGGCGCGAGCCGTCGCCGTCCGCGACCTTGTTGAGCTTCGCCTCGAGCACGACCGGCTTCTGCACGCCGTGCAGTTCGAGCGTGCCGGTCACTTCCAGGCGGCCTTCGCCGAGCGCCTTGACCGAGGTGCTGCGGAACGTCGCCTGCGGGTACTGCGCGGCGTCGAAGAAATCGGCGGTCTTCAGGTGCTCGTCGAGCCTGGGCACGAAGGTGTCGAGCCCGGACATCGGCAACACCACCTCGACGGACGACTTCTCCGGCGCCGCGGCGTCGTAGGTGATCGTGCCGGTCGCGCCGCCGAAGTTGGCGCTCGGGTTCGAGTAGCCGAAGTGGCTCCAGGTCGCGAGCACGACGGTGTGGTTCGGGTCGATGCGATAGGTCACGCCCGTCGCGCGCGCCGGGACGCCGGCCATCGCGGGCAGTGCGGCGGCGAGCAGCGCGGCGACGAGGATGCGCTTGTTCATTCGGAATCTCCGTGGGGATGCGTCGGGGGGATCATTCGATGCGGCAGGCCTCGTCGAAACCCAGGCGCGGCGCGCGGGGATGCACGCTCGCCGGATCGCCGCGGCCGAGGTTGACGAGGAAATTGGAGCGGATCTTCGTGCCGGCGAAGAACGCCGCGTCGAGCTTCGCGCGGTCGAAGCCCGACATCGGGCCGCAGTCGAGCCCGAGGGCGCGCGCGGCGACGATCAGGTACGCGCCCTCGAGGCTGCTGCTGCGCAGCGCGGTGCGGTAGAGCTCGTCGTCCGGCATCTCCGAGAACCACGGGCGCGCTTCGGTGTGCGGCGCGAGTACCGGCATCTTGTCGTAGAACGCCATGTCGTAGGCGACGATCGCCGTGCACGGCGCGGCCATGGTCTTGTCGTGGTTGCCCTTGTCGAGCGCCGGGCCGAGCTTCGCCTTCCCCTCGGCCGAGCGCACGAATACGAAGCGCGCCGGCGTGGTGTTGGTCTGGGTCGGGCCGAACTTCATCAGGTCGTAGAGGCGGCGCAGCAGCGCGTCGTCGACTTCGCCGTCGAAGGCGTTGTAGGTCCGCGCCTTGCGGAACAACTGGTCCAGCGCCTCCGGCGCGAGCGCCTCGCGGAACGTCGTGTCGGGCATCGCGGCTCGGTCCTCGGTTCGATCCATCGTCCCGCAAGTGTAGAGTGTCGGCCTCAGGATTACCGCCCCGCTTCCGCAACGGACGGTCGCACGCATGGAACGATCCCCGCACGACGACGCCGGCGGCACCTGGGCCCTCAGCGACGGCCGCGCCGGCAACGCGCGACAGGCGATGGCGCTGGCCGCCGCGCTCGACGCCGCCGCGGAAGCGCGCGTGCTCGCGTCGCGGCCGCCTTGGTCGTGGTGCGCGCCGCGCCGGCTTCCCGGCGACGAGGCCGCGTTCGGCGCCGGCTTCGCCGACGCCCTGGCGCGGCCGCCGGCGCTCGCGGTCGGCTGCGGCCGGCAGGCGGCGCTCGCCACCCGCCTGCTGCGCGCGCACGGCGCGCGCGCCGTGCAGGTGCTGGATCCGCGCATCGCGACCGCGCACTGGGACCTCCTGGTCGTGCCGGAGCACGATCGCATCCGCGGCGGGAACGTCGTGACCCTGCTGGGCAGCCTCAATCCGGTCGACGACGCCTGGCTGGCGCGCGCGCGCGCGCAGTTCCCGGCGCCCGGCACGCCCGAGGGGCCGCGCACCGCGCTGCTGGTCGGCGGCCCGACGTCGCAGGCGGCGTACGGTCACCGGGAACTCTCGGCCTGGCTCGACGCGATCGACGCGATCCTCGCCCGCGACGGCGGCACGCTGATGGTCAGCGCCTCGCGGCGCACGCCGGCGCGCCATCGCGCCCGGCTGCGCGCGCGCTGCGCAGGCCGCGCGGCGCTGCTGTGGCTGGACGAACGCGACGGCGCCAATCCCTACGCAGGCCTGCTCGCCTGGGCTGACCGCATCGTCTGCACGCCGGATTCGGTGAACATGGTCTCGGAAGCCGCGGCCACGCGCGCGCCGGTGTTCGTCGCCGATCCGGGCATCGCCCAGGGTCGGCTGCGCGCCTTCCTCGACGCGCTCGCCGCGCGCGGCCGCATCCGCCCGCTCGACGGCGCGCTCGCGCCGTTCGACGCGGAGCCCTTGCGCGAGACCGCGCGCGTCGCCGCCGAAGTCCGCGCGCGCCTCGGCATGGCCTGAGCGCGTCGGCGCATCGCCAAAGCGCCGGGAAGGCAGCGTTCAGTCGAGTCCGGCAGCCTTCCAGGCTTCGCGGATCGATGCCCGCGCGGCGGCGATCGCCTCGTCCTCCGGCACCAGCCGCGCGCGCCGGTCGAGCGTGCAGCGCAACCCCGCGTCGAGCAGCACCGCGTGCGCGGCGCGCAACGCGGCGCAGGCGTCGACCCCGATCGCGCCCGCCGCGCAGGCGGCGTCGAGCAGTGCGGGCGTGTCGCGCGGCCCCAGCAGCGACGGCGCGCGCGCGCCGTCGCGCAGCACCAGGAACTGCAACAGGAATTCCAGGTCGACGAGGCCTGCTTCGCCCTGCTTCAGGTCGAAGCGCGCGGGCGCCGAGCGATCGAGTTCCCCGCGCATGCGCGCGCGCATGGCCGCCACGTCGCCGCGCAACGCCGCCGCATCGCGCGGCCGCGCCAGCACCTCGGCGCGGATCGCCTCGAAGCTCGCGCACAGGGCGTCGTCGCCCGCCACGCAGCGCGCACGGACCAGCGCCTGGTGCTCCCACGTCCACGCGCGCTGGCGCTGGTAGTCGGCGAAGCCCGACAGCGGCGACACCAGCAGTCCCTTGGCGCCGTCGGGGCGCAGGCGCACGTCCACGTCGAACAGGCGCCCGGCCGCGGTGACGGTGCCCAGCAGCGCGACGACCTTCTGCGCCAGGCGCGCGTTCCAGCGCGCGGCGTCGAGCGGTCGCGCGCCGTTGGAGGTCGCGTCCGCGCCGGCTTCGTACAGGAACACCAGGTCGAGGTCCGAGCCGAATCCCAGTTCCTCGCCGCCCAGGCTGCCGTAACCGACGATGGCGAAGCGCGCGCCGGGCAGCGCGCCGTGCGCCGCGTCCATCTCGCGCCGCGCCAGCCGCAGCACGATCGCGACCACGGCGTCGGCGAGCCAGGCGAGCTGGCGCACGCTCTCCTGCGCGCCCTGGCGCGCGTCCAGCGTGGCGAGCGCGATGCGGAAGCTGAGCGCCTGCCGGATCTCGTTGAGCGCGAGCAGCGCCGCTTCCGGATCCTCGTGCGCGAGCGCCGCGTCGCAGGCTTCGAACAGCGCATCGCGGCCCGGCAGCGGCCCGGCGGCGCGCGCGTCCAGCAGTTCGTCGAGCAGCAGCGGATGCGCGGCCAGGCGCTCGCCCAGCAGCGCACTGCGGGCGAGCACCGACACCAGCCGCTGCATGGCCGCGGGCTGTTCGTCGAGCAGCGCCAGGTAACTCGCGCGGCGCAGGATGGCGTGCAGCAACGGCAGCAGGCGCCGCAGCGCGGCATCGGGCTGCGGCGAGGCCGCCGCGCCGTCGAGCAGCGCCGGCAGCACGCGGTCCAGGCGGGCGCGCGCCGCATCCGAGAGCGCGCGTCGCGCCGGCGCGCGTGCCAGGTCGCGCAGCGCGGCGTCGAGGCCGGCCGCGTCCTCGAAGCCCGCGTCGGCCAGCGCCTGCGCCTCGCCCGCTTCCGGCAGGCCGCGCCAGTACAGCGCGAGCGCGTTCGGTTCGCCGGTGCGGCGTCGCGGCGCGAGCAGCGCGGCGAATTCCGCGGCGACCTGCGCGCGCACGGCGTCGAGCTGCGTTCGCAGCGCCTCCCAGTCCCCGAAGCCGAGCCCGGCCGCGATCCGTGCCCGGTCCAGGGTGTCCGACGGCAGCGCATGCACCTGCGCGTCGCGCAGCATCTGCAGGCGGTTCTCGATCCGGCGCAGGAACCGGTAGGCCGCGGCGAGCATGTCGCCGGCCGTCGCGTCCACGTGCCCCGCCGCCACCAGCGCCTGCAGCGCGCGCTGCAGGCCGCGCTCGCGCAGCGCAGGCTCGCGGCCGCCGCGGATCAGCTGCAGCGCCTGCACGAGGAACTCGATCTCGCGGATGCCGCCCGGCCCGCGCTTGACGTCGTCGGCGAGGTCCTTGCGCGCGACCTCCGCCGCGATCGCCGACTTCATCTCGCGCAGCCCGTCGAGCGCGCCGTAGTCGAGGTAGCGGCGGTACACGAACGGACGCAACGCCTGCAGGAACCGCTCCCCCGCGGCGACGTCCCCCGCCACCGGGCGCGCCTTCTGCCAGGCGTAGCGTTCCCAGTCGCGACCTTCGCGCTGGTAGTAGAGCTCCATCGCCGCGAACGACCAGGCCACGCGCCCGGCGTTGCCGAACGGCCGCAGGCGCAGGTCGACGCGGTGGCTGAAGCCCTCCGCCGTGACCTCGTCGAGCAGCTTGGCCAGCTGCTGGCCGAGCCGGCCGTAGTACTGCTCGGCGGCCAGCGGCCGCGGGCCGTCGCTCTCGCCGTCCTCCTCGTAGCCGTAGACGAGGTCCACGTCGGAGGAGAAGTTCAGTTCGCCGCCGCCGAGCTTGCCGAGCGCGAACACCACCAGCCGCTGCGGTGCGCCGTCGCGTCCGCGGACGTGCCCGTGGCGCTCGGCGAATTCGGCGTGCAGCGCGTCCAGCGCGATGCGCAGGCAGTCGTCGGCCAGGGCCGTGCTTCCGGCGAGCGTCGCGTCGACGTCGTCCAGGCCGAGCACGTCGCGCCAGGCGAGGCGCGCGGAAGCCGCGGCGCGATGGCGGCGCAGCAGCGCGCCCCATTCCGCGCGGTTGCCGGCCTCGAGCACCGGCGGCGGCGGCGCGGCGCCGTCGGACAGCAACGCGGCGAGGCAACCGGGCTGGCGGACGAAGGTCGCGATCGCGAAATCGCTGGCGACGGCGACGCGCGCGACCCTTGCCGCGACCGCGGCATCGTCGAGGCGTGGCGGCAGCGCGGGATCCGCAGCACGCAGGCGCTGCAGCGCGCGTGCGGCCAGTGCATCGAGCGCGGCGGAGCCGCTCACGGTCGGGCTACCCGGCAGGAAGGATCGGTGCGGGCCACTGGCGAACGAACCGCGCGCAAATAAAAAGCCCGCCCCGGTCGAACCGGTTGCGGGCCTGCTCCCTCCCCCACGTCGGGATGCGGGTCCATCGTGAAGGAATCGTTATCGGAGATGCACGCTGCACTGCAAAAAAGAACTGAATAGTTCAGGATACGGGCCCGGGCCTCCATGCGGAGCCTCAATCGGCCCGCGGCCCGCGGCGCAGGTCGCGCAGGATTTCACGCGCGGCGTTGCGGCCCGGCAGGCCCGTCACGCCGCCACCGGGATGCGTTCCCGACCCGCAGAGGTACAGGCCCGGCAGCGCCCCGCGGTAGTTGCCCTGCCCCAGGATCGGCCGCGCGCTGAAGATCTGGTCCGGGCCGAGCGAGCCGTGGAAGATGTCGCCGCCGACGAGCCCGAACTCGCGCTCCAGGTCCAGCGGCGACAGCGCGCGCCAGCCGAGCACGCTGCGGCGGAAATTCGGCGCGTAAGCGTCCACCGTGTCGATCATCAGGTTCGCGACGGTGTCGCGGTGCGCGTCCCAGCCGCCGTCGACTTCGGGATGCACGTGCTGGCAGAACAGGCTCGCCACGTGCTGTCCGGGCGGCGCCAGGGTGTCGTCGAGCGTCGACGAGATCACCACCTCGACGATCGGCGCGCGCGCCCAGCCCGCGTTGTGCTGCTTCGACTTCGCGTCGAAGTACGCCTGCTCGAAGTAGCGCAGCGACGGCCCGACGAGGATGCCGCTCTGGTGGTGCGGCTGCAGCTGCGTGCCGGGCGCGGCGGTGAAGTCCGGCAGCTCGGACAGCGCGACGTTCATGCGGAACGTGCCGGAGCCGCAACGATAGCGATCCATCCGTTCGGCGACGTCGGTGTCCAGCGATTCGCGCGGCACCAGCTTCTGGTACAGCAGCTTCGGATTGAGGTTCGAGGCGATCGTCTTCGCGCGCAGCTCGCGGCCGTCGGCCAGGCGCACGCCGACCGCCCGGCCGCCTTCGACCAGCACCTGCGCCACCGCCGCGTCGGTCTCGATCGCGACGCCGCGCGCCTCGCACTCCTTGCGCATCGCCTGGGTGATCGCGCCCATGCCGCCGATCGCGTGGCCCCACGCGCCGGTCTTGCCGTTGACCTCGCCGAACACGTGGTGCAGCAGCACGTAGGCGCTGCCCGGCGTGTACGGGCTGGCGAAGTTGCCGACCACCGAATCCCAGCCGAGTACCGCCTTCAGCGGCTCCGACTCGAACCACGCGTCGAGCAGCTCGCCCGCCGATTTCGCGAACAGGTCGAGCAGGTCGCGGCGGCCGCGCATGTCCAGGTGCTTGAGCTGCTTCGCGACCGCGTACGACGCGAGCCAGTCGGCCAGCACGAAGCGGTCCGACACGTTCGGCGGCGTGCGCGGCATCAGCTCGCGCAGCACCGCGACCACGCGGTCGAGCATCGCGTAGTACGCCGGCAGGCGCTCGGCGTCGCGCACGGACCACTTCGCCACTTCGGCCTGGCCGTGCTCGCCGCCGAGGCGGAAGCTGCGCCCGTCCGGCAACGGCAGGAAGTTGGCGTACGGTCGCTCGACCACGCGCAGCCCGTGCTGCTGCAGCCGCAGGTCGCGGATCACCATCGGGTTGAGCAGGCTGACCGTGTAGCTCGCGGTCGAATTGCGGAAACCGGGATGGAACTCCTCGGTCACCGCCGCGCCGCCGACGATGCCGCGGCGCTCGAGCACGCGCACCTCCAGCCCCGCCCCGGCCAGGTAGGCCGCGCAGACGAGGCCGTTGTGGCCGCCGCCGATGATCAGTACGTCGGCAGTCGCCGTCTCGCCCATCGCCACTTCCCCGGTCGCCGTCGCCGGGATTGTAGCCGCCGCTACCTGGAGAGACGAAGTTCCCGGTCGCAGTGCGCGCTTACTTTCCGCCCGCCTTCGGCTCGATCCGCACCTGGAAAGGCCTTGTGACTCCGGCCGCATCGCTCGCGATCACGGCATACGTGCCTGGCGGAACGTCCTCCGACGCCTCGAGCCGGAAACGATAGCCGCCGTCATCCGCGGCCTCGGCCGTCGCGGAAACGCTTCCCTTCGCCAGCGGCCCGGCCAGCATGGCCTTGAAGGGAGGCACGCCTCCCGTGATCGGCACCAGCAGCTTGCCGCCCTGGTCAAGGACCTGCGCTCCGTCCTGCGCAAGGGCGATGTCGAAGGGCAACAGCGTCTGGGCGCGTGAAATCACGCAGGATTTCGACGTCTCGCCCGGCGGCGACACGTTGGCTTCGATCAGGTCCAGGTCGCTTTCCATGCTCGAGTAGGCTTCGTCCAGCACTGCGTAACTCTCGATCAGGGTGCCGAGGGTCCTTTGGACCTTGGCTTGATCGCAAACGTTCAAGGCTTCCTGCATGCCTTTCTGCGGCCGTGGCGGCGTCGCGCCTGCCCCAGCTGCCCCCGGCGCCTGCTTGTCGCCTCCTTCCGGCGCCGGCGCTGCAGCGCCTTCGAGCGCCGGCATCTTCAGGCGCGAGACGAGTTGGGCGAGCGAGGCGGGGTCCGGCTGCTCGGCCGCGAGCTGGAGGTTGACGACATCGAGGATGGCGTCCGTGGCATTGATCAGGTTGGCCCCGGCAAATCTGCCGGCCAGCCGGAGACGCCGGATCCGGTTATCGATCCTTTGGTGCCGCAGGTCCATCGCATCCGTCTTCGCCAGCAGCTCCGTCGACGACGTTTCCAGCTTCTTCCACGTCGACTGCGCGCTGCAGGTGCCAGCCGCGGCGCGCAGCTCGCTCCGCAATTGATCCCCGCCTTCCGCGACCGCCTTGCGTCTCCCGTCTTGCTCGACCAGTCGCGCGGTCAAGTCGGTGGCCTCCTGCTCTCCGACCTTGGCTTTCGACGCCATGCCGATGGCGCAGGTCACGGCGCCCGCGCCGGCCCAATAGATCGTTTCGCGCGGCTTGCGGTAAAGGTACTGCTGGGCTCCGTAGAACGCTGCCCCGCCGGTCGTCAGCGCGGCGATGTTCGCTTCGTGCCCGCCCTGGAACCCCCTGTACGCGGCCAAGCCGGCGACACCCAGCAGCATTGCTCCGCCGCCGTTGTTCAGCACGGCGTATTCCCTTGCCTTTTCCCCCATGTCTTCCCTGACGTCATTGGCGTAAAGCAGGGCGTCGTTGAAGCTCTGCCTCTCGTCGGGGGCGACCGTCCCAACGCATTTCCGCGTATGCCCCGTTCCGGACATGTTGCCGCTCGGGCAATACGGATTGCCGTGCAACACGTAGGGATTCGCAACGCACCCCGCCAAGAGGGGCGCAACCAGGCCTGCAACCCCGCGCACCGTCCATTTCGCGATGTCCATCGTCCCCTCCCTGGCACTCCCCGTGCTGTCAGGTGAACGGGGCAGGGCCGCAGGGCCGGCCAGCCGCGCGCCCAACAAAAAGCCCCGCCGAAGCGGGGCCTTCTGCTTTTAGCTTTTGGGTCCAGCCCCCTGGTTGGGGGCGGTCGCCGCCGCAGGCGACGAGGACCGGGGATGGCGCTGCGTAAAAGTTCCGAGTTCGCGGAGCGAACTCAGAAATCCATGCCGCCCATGCCACCCATCCCGCCGCCCGGCGGCATCGCCGGCTCTTCCTTCTTCGGCGCCTCGGCGACCATCGCCTCGGTGGTGATCATCAGGCCGGCGATCGACGCCGC
>DASTWT010000132.1:0-21983 GCA_035765815.1 Luteimonas sp.
GGCAACGTGCTGCGCCCGCAGACGTCGGTGAAGCTGTCGCTACGCCTGCCGCCCACGCTCGACGGCAAGCGCGCCGGCGAGTTGCTGAAGGAAGCGTTGCTGCGCGACCCGCCGAACGGCGCGCAGGTCACGCTCGACCTCGAGAAGGCCTCGACCGGCTGGAACGCGCCGGCGCTCGCGCCGTGGCTGGAACGCGCGATCGGCGTCGCGAGCGAGGAATTCTTCGGCGCCCCCGCGATGTACATGGGCGAAGGCGGCTCGATCCCGTTCATGGGCATGCTCGGCGAGAAGTTCCCGGGCGCGCAGTTCATGATCACCGGTGTGCTCGGCCCGCATTCCAACGCGCACGGCCCGAACGAGTTCCTGCACATCCCGATGGGCAAGAAGGTCACCGCCTCGGTCGCGCGCGTGGTCGCCGACCACCACGCGGCCAGCCTGCGCGGCGAGACCGGCGGCGGGTCGGCCGCGCTCCCGGGCGCGAGCGACCGCGGGGACCACGGCTGCTGCTGAGCCGCTCGCGGGAGGGCCCGCGGCGGCCCGCCCCCGCGCGCCCGCCGGTGCTAGGATCGCCCCGCAACACCAACCAACCCGGGGAGACGCAAGCATGTTCAACGGCATTCTTGGCTACATCATCGGCGGTGCGGTGATCGGGATCCTGGCGCGGCTGTTCAAGCCGGGCGCGGACCCGGTGGGCTGGATCATGACCATCGTGCTCGGCATCCTCGGCGCGGTCGCGGGCGGCTGGGCCTCGGCGCACTTCGGGCTGGGCACGGCGATGACCTGGGTCGCGGCGATCGTGGCGGCGATCATCCTGTTGTTCCTCTGGGAAGCGCTGCGGCGCAAGACGCCGAAGGCCTGAGGCCCGCAGGGCGAAAAAGCCCCGCACGCGCGGGGCTTTTTTCGCCGCCTTTCCGGCCGCGCGCGTCAGCTGCGGCCGTAGACGTCCTCGTAGCGGACGATGTCGTCCTCGCCCAGGTAGTCGCCCGACTGCACCTCGATCAGTTCCAGCACTTCGGTGCCGGGATTCTCCAGCCGGTGCTTCGCGCCGATCGGGATGTAGGTCGACTGGTTGGCGTGCAGCTCGAACACGTCGTTGTTTCGGGTCACGCGGGCGATGCCGCTGACGACGATCCAGTGCTCGGCGCGCCGCGTGTGCGACTGCAGCGAAAGCGCCGCGCCCGGCTTCACCTTGATCCGCTTGACCTGGAAGCGCTCGCCCGCGTCGACCGAATCGTAGCTGCCCCACGGGCGGTGCACCTCGCGGTGCAGCGCGGCCTGCGAGCGCTGCTCCGCCTTGAGCTTCGCGACGACGTCCTTGACCTGCTGCACCCGGTCCTTGCGCGCGACCAGCACGGCGTCGTCGGTTTCCACCACCACCACGTCGTCGACGCCGACCAGCGCGACCAGGCGGCGCGCGTAGGCGTAACTGTTGCGGCTGTCGACCGCGATCACGTCGCCGTGGTGCGCATTGCCGTCGGCGTCGCGCTCGGCCACGTCCCACAGCGCCGACCACGAGCCGACGTCGTTCCAGCCGATGTCCACGGGCAGCACCATGGCCGCGCCGGTGCGTTCCATCACCGCGTAGTCGATCGACTCGGCCGGCGTCGCCACGAACGCGTCACGGTCGAGTCGGACGAAGTCGCCGTCGCGGCGCGCGGCGGCGAACGCGGCGCGCGCGCCCTCGAGGATGTCGGGGCGGAAGCGGCCCAGCTCGGCGAGGTAGCGCGAGGCACGGAACAGGAACATGCCGCTGTTCCAGTAATAGCCGCCTTCTTCGACGTAGCGCTGCGCGGTGGCGGCGTCGGGCTTCTCGACGAAGCGCAGCACCTTGCGCACGGCGTCCGCCTGTGCAGGTTCCGCCTGGCTCGCTTCCGCCTGGCTCGCTTCCGCCTGGATGTAGCCGAAGCCCGTCTCCGGCGCAGTCGGCACGATGCCGAACGTCACCAGCGCGCCGGCTTCCGCCGCCGGCGCCGCCGCGAGCACCGCGCGCCGGAACGCATCGGCATCGCGCACCACGTGGTCCGAGGGCAGCACCAGCAGCAGCGGATCGCCGCCGCCGGCGTCCTGCACGGCCTGCAGGGCCGCGGCCGCGATCGCCGGGGCGGTGTTGCGGCCGGCCGGCTCGAGCACGATCGCGGGGACCGGCGCGCCCGCCTGGCGCAACTGCTCGGCGACCAGGAAGCGGTGGTCCTCGCCAGCGACCACGATCGGCCGCGCCTGCGCCAGCGGCGCGACGCGCGACCAGGTCGCCTGCAGCATCGTCTCCTCGCCGGCGAGCGGCAGGAACTGCTTCGGATAGGCCTCGCGCGACAGCGGCCACAGCCGCGTGCCCGAACCGCCGGACAGCAATACCGGTTGCAGGACCGTCACGCGCACCTCCCGGCGAAACAGGCGGCAGTTTACCCTGTGCGTCCCCGGCCTTCCCGGCCACGGAGCCACGATGCCGCCTTCCGCCACCCCGCCGCCCGGACCCGGCCCCTCGCGCGACGACGCGCGCCTCGACTGGGCCCGGACCGCGCTCGCCGACCCCGGCGCGACGCTGGAACGCGCATCGATGGACGCGGGCTTCCGCAGCTACTGGCGCAGCACCGGCAGCGCCGGCGGCGATGTCACGCATCCGTCGCGGATCGTGATGGATTCGCCGCCCGACCGCGAGGACGTGCGCCCGTGGCTGCGCATCCGCGACCTGCTCGAGGCCGGCGGCGTGCGCGTGCCGCGCGTGCTCGCGCGCGACGTCGACGCCGGCTTCCTGCTGCTCGAGGACCTGGGCACGCAGACCCTGCTGCAGGTGATCGACGACGGCAACGCGGACGCGCTGTTCGACGCCGCCGTCGACCAGCTGCTGCGGCTGCAGGCGATCGCGCCGCCCGCCGGCCTGCCGGCCTACGACGAAGCGTTGCTGTCGCGCGAGCTGCGGCTGTTCGACGAATGGTTCCTCGGCCGCCACCTCGGCATGCAGCTCGACTGCGGCGACATGGAGGTGCTGGACCTCGCGTACCGGCGGCTGATCGAGGCGGCGCTCGCGCAGCCGCGCGTGCTCGTCCATCGCGACTACATGCCGCGCAACCTGATGCCGGTCGACGGCGGGCTGGCCGTGCTCGACTTCCAGGACGCCGTCGCCGGCCCCGTCGCCTACGACCCGCTGAGCCTGTTCAAGGACGCGTTCCTGGGTTGGCCCGACGAGCGCGTGCGCGGCTGGCTCGCGCGCTACCACGCCCGGGCCGACGCGGCCGGCGTGCCGGTGCCGCCGCTGCCGCGCTTCCTGCGCGACGCCGACCTGATCGGCGTGCAGCGCCACCTCAAGGTGCTCGGCATCTTCGCGCGGCTGAAGCACCGCGACGGCAAGCCGAAGTACGTCGCCGACGCGCCGCGCTTCCTCGGCTACCTCGGCGATGCGTTGCCGCGCCATCCGGAGCTTGCGCCGCTGCAGGACTTCATCGCACGGCGCGTGCTGCCCGCGCACGCGGCGCTGGCGGACGCGACGGGCGCTTCCGCATGAAGGCGCTGGTCTTCGCCGCCGGCCGCGGCGAGCGGATGCGCCCGCTGACCGACGCGACGCCGAAGCCGCTGTTGCCGGCCGGCGGAAAGCCGTTGATCGCCTGGCACCTGGAGCGCCTCGCCGCGCTCGGCGTGCGCGACATCGTGGTCAACACGAGCTGGCTCGCCGCGCAGTTCCCCGCCACGCTCGGCGACGGCGCGCAATGGGGCCTGCGCATCGCATACGCGCACGAGGGCGACGAGCCGCTGGAAACCGGCGGCGGCATGCTCAACGCGCTGCCGCTGCTCGGCGACGCGCCCTTCCTGCTGGTCAACGGCGACGTCTGGACCGACTACGACTTCGCGCGCCTGCCGCGCGAACCGGCTGGCCTCGCGCACCTGGTGATGGTCGACCGGCCCGCGCACGCGACGCACGGCGACTTCGCGCTGGACGCACGGGGCCGCGTGCGCGACGACGGGCCGCAGCGCCTGACCTACTCCGGCCTCGGCGTGTACCGGCCGCAACTGCTCGACGGCTGGCATGCCGTCTCCGGCGACGCGCGCGCGGACAACGGCAAGCCGAAGTTCCGGCTCGCGCCGATCCTGCGCGCGCACATGGCCGAAGGCGCGATCACCGGCGAGCACCATCGCGGCGCGTGGACCGACGTCGGCACGCCGGAGCGCCTCGCGCAGCTCGACGCCGCGCTGTCCGCGGCGTCGCGCGCCGGCGACGCCGGCCGCTAGGCGTCGTCGCCCAGCGTCTCGCGCAGGAACGGCACGGTCAGGCGCCGCTGCGCGGCGAGCGCGGCGCGGTCGAGCCGGTCGAACAGCCGCGCCAGGCCGCCGAGGTCGCGGCCCACGCGCCGCAGCAGCCAGTCCAGTGCCGCATCGTCGACGGCGAGCCCGCGCCGCCTTGCGCGCGTGCGCAGCACCTCGCGCCGGCCGGCATCGTCGAGCATCGGCAAGGCCACGCGCGTGCACTGCGAAAGCCGCGAGCGCAGGTCGGGCAATGCCAGCGCGAGCGCGTCCGGCGCGGCGTTCGCGCCGTACAGCAGCGCCGCGCCCGCCGCGCGCATGCGATTGTGGAAATCGAACAGCGCGATCTCGCCGGCGCGGTCGCCGGCGATCGCGTCCACGTCGTCCAGGGCGACGACGTCGGCCTGCTCGAGCGCATCGAGCGCTTCGTGGACACGCCCCGCGGCGCTGCGCAGCGGCAGGTACGCCGCACGGCGCCCGCCGGCCTCGGCTTCCGCGCAGACGCCGAGCGCGAGGTGGGTCTTGCCCGTGCCCGGGGCGCCGGCGAGGTAGCACCAGTCCGCGCCAGGCCGCGTCGCCAGCGCGCGCAGCTGTGCGATCGCGCCTGCAGGCGCGGCGACGTAGGTGTCCAGGCGCTGGTCCGGCGGGAAGCGCAGCGCCAGCGGCAATTGCCGCGCCGGATCGCGGCTCATCCGCCCGCCTGCTCCGGATCGGCATCCGCGGGCGCGGGCGCGGGCGGGCCGGGCTGTCCCGCGTACAGCCGGCTGTGCAGGTAGCGCTCGTGCGCGTAGCGCAACAGCACGTTGGCGACCGCGGCCACCGGCAACGCCAGCAGCATGCCGAGGAAGCCGAACAGCGTGCCGCCGGCGAGCACGGCGAAGATCACCGCCACCGGATGCAGGCCGATGCGGTCGCCGACCAGCTTCGGCGTGAGCCAGTAGCTCTCGACCACCTGGCCGACCGCGAACACCGCGCCCACGCCGACCAGGTGCTGCCAGTCGCCGAACTGCGCGAGCGCGGCGACGCCGCCCAGCACCACCACCGTGGTCGGCCCGAGGTACGGCACGAAGGTGAGCAGGCCGGCGAGCAGGCCCACGAGGATGCCGAGGTCCAGGCCCACGGCGAGCAGGCCGACGGCGTACAGCACCCCCAGGATCAGCATCACCAGCAGCTGCCCGCGCAGGAACCCGCCGAGCACTTCGCCGGATTCGCGCGCCAGCCGCGCGACGACCGTCGCGTGGTCGCGCGGCACCAGCGCGGCGGCGCGCTCGAGGAACACGTCCCAGTCGCGCAGGAAGAAGAACGTGAGCACCGGCAGCAGCACCAGGTTCGCGACCCAGCCCAGCAGCGCGAAGCCCGAGCGCGACAGGTAGCCGAGCAGCGTCGCGGCGGCGCCGCCGGCCTGTTCCCAGTGCTCGCGGGCGAGCTGGAACAGCCGCGAGGGATCGAGCCAGCCCACGAGCTCGAGCCCGGTCTTCGCCTCCAGCCACGGCAGCGCGGTGCCGACCAGCCATTCGCGGTAGTGCGGCAGCGAGGCGAACAGCGTCGCCAGCTGTCGCTGCAGCAGCGGCAGGAGCAGCAGCAGCGCGAGCAGCGCGATCGCGGTCATCGCGGCGAACACGAGGACCACGGCGCCGTTGCGCGGCACGCCGCGCGCCTGCATGCGGTCCACCAGCGGATCGCCGAGCCAGCCCAGCAGCGCGGCGCACACGAACGGCGCCAGGATCGGCGACAGCAGCCACAGCAGCCAGCCCGCCGCGAGCGCGACGAGGCCCCACTGCAGGCGCCGCAGGAACACGGCGAGCGCCCGGCCGTCGCGGGCGTCGCCTGCCGCGTCGTCGCGCGCGGTCATCGCAGCCGGAAGGTGGCGGCGTCCGCGGGATCGGCGGCCGCGTCCTCGACCAGCAGTTCCGCGTCGAGCACGCGGCGCAGGCCCGGCAGGCCGGTCGACAGGTCCAGGTCGAACTCGAGCCGGCCCGGCGTCGCGCGCAGCGGCCGCGCGTCGCGCACCACCGGCGCCCCGCGCAGCCACGCGACCAGCCGCATGTAGTCGCGCGCGTCGCGCAGGCCGGTGAAGGCGACGGTGTAGCGGCCGGGCTCGCCGATCGGGGCGGCCTTCGCGTAGCGCGCCGCGAGCGCGTCGGCCGCGCCGTCCGCGCCGTCGGCCATCGCCCGGCGCGCATTGCGGTCGCTGCTGCTCCAGCTCGACAGCACCTTGCCGTGGTCGACGAAGGTCCAGTCGGCGGTCCAGCCGTCGCCGCCGCGGTAGAGCTTGCCGATCAGCTGCATCGGCGGGCTGTAGCGCGCGGAGATCGCGGCGATCGCCTCGGCGTCGCCGCGCCAGATCGCGCCGACCGCGGCCTGTTCCGCGGCCGTGCCGCTCGGCAAGCCGAGGCGGTAGCCGCGTTCGACCGCCCGGTCGAGCACGGAACGCGCGGCGGCCGACTTGCCCACCCCGACCAGGCGCGGACCGCTGCCGTCGTCGATGGCCAGCCACAGCACGGGCTTGGGGCGCGGGTCCGGCCAGACCGGCAGGCCGAGCGCCGCCGCCATGCCGTCGACCTTCTCCTGGTCGAAACGGACGATCAGCGTGGTGCTGTAGACCGGCGCGCCCGTGGTCTGCGAGACGCCCTCGTCCTGGCGGTAGTCGAAGCTGTCGACGTAGTCGCCGGCCTGGCGCAGCGCATCGCCGACGCCGGGCCGGTCCGAGGCGTTGCGGTCGCCGGTCAGCTTGGAGAAGACCTCGCCGAGCGCGCGCGCGAAGCCGGCGCGGCGATCCGCTTCGCCCTGGCTGCGCACCTGGACCTCGGCCTGGTAGATGCCCTCGGCCGCCGCCCGGTCGCCTTCCACGCGCTGCGCCGGCGCCGGGCCGGGCAACGCGGACAACAGGGCTGCCAGCGCAACCGCCATCCATGCCGCGCCGGCGGCGCGTCCTTCCTTCATCGCGGGCATCACGGGCATCGCCCCCGGTTCCTGCAGGCCAGCAGGCATGGTGCCGCACCCGCGCCGGGCCGTCCACGCCCGGCGCCTCGGCGCGGCTGCTAAAATCGCGCCTTTCCCGATCGGCGGACCGCGCTGCGCGCCGCCCCGCGAGGCCTTCTTGAGCACCCCGCAGACTCCGCTGACGTACCGCGACGCCGGCGTCGACATCGACGCGGGCAACGCCCTGGTCGAACGCATCAAGCCGCTGGTGAAGCGCAGCTTCCGCCCGGAGGTGATGGGCGGCCTGGGCGGCTTCGGCGCGCTGTTCGACCTCTCCGGCAAGTACCGCGAGCCGGTGCTGGTCTCCGGCACCGACGGCGTCGGCACCAAGCTCAAGCTGGCGCAGCAGCTCGGCCGCCACGGCACCATCGGCATCGACCTGGTGGCGATGTGCGTGAACGACGTGCTGGTGCAGGGCGCCGAGCCGCTGTTCTTCCTCGACTACTTCGCCACCGGCAAGCTCGACGTGGACACCGCCGCCGCGGTCGTGGACGGCATCGCCACCGGGTGCGAGCTCGCCGGCTGCGCGCTGGTCGGCGGCGAGACGGCCGAGATGCCGGACATGTACCCGCCGGGCGAATACGACCTGGCGGGCTTCTGCGTGGCGGCGGTCGAGAAGTCGGAGCTGCTCGACGGCGCGGGCGTGCGCGCCGGCGACGTGCTCGTCGGCATCGCATCGAGCGGCCCGCATTCGAACGGCTATTCGCTGGTGCGCCGCATCTACGACCGCGCCGGCCGCCCCGCCGACCTCGACGTCGGCGGCGCGAAGCTCGCCGACGCGCTGATGGCGCCCACGCGCATCTACGTGAAGCCGATCCTGTCGCTGCTGCGCGGCGCGCAGCGCGCGGCGATCCACGGCATGGCCCACATCACCGGCGGCGGCCTCACCGAGAACATCATCCGCGTGGTGCCCGACGGCCTCGGCCTCGACATCGAGGCGTCGGCCATCGCGCTGCCGCCGGTGTTCGACTGGCTGCAGCGAGAAGGCGCGGTGCCGCGCGAGGAGATGTGGCGCACGTTCAACTGCGGCATCGGCTTCGTGCTGGTGCTCGACCCCGCCGCCGCCGCTGCCGTGGAGCGCGAGCTCGACGCGCTCGGGCTGCAGCATCGCCGCATCGGCGAAGTCGTCGCCGCGACGGGCGGCGAGCGCGTCCGCATCGGCTGAAGTGGCCGCGCTGCCGCGCATCGCCGTGCTCGCCTCCGGGCGCGGCAGCAACCTGCAGGCGATCCTCGACGCCATCGCGGGCGGCCGCCTCGAGGCGGAAATCGCAGGCGTGTTCGGCGACCGCCCCGACGCGCTGGCGCTGACCCGGGTCGCGCCGGAACTCGCCTGGTCGCGCAACGCGCGCGACCACGCAGACCGCGCCGCGTTCGACGCGGAGATCGCCGACGCGGTCGCCGCCTCGCGCCCCGACTGGATCGTGCTCGCCGGCTACATGCGCATCCTCGGCGACGCCTTCCTCTCGCGCTTCCGCGGCCGCGTGCTCAACATCCATCCGTCGCTGCTGCCGGCGCACCGCGGCCTGCGCACGCATGCGCGCGCGATCGAGGCGGGCGACGCGCAGCACGGCGCCAGCGTGCATTTCGTCGTGCCCGAGCTCGACGCCGGCGCGGTGATCGCGCAGGCGCGCGTGCCGGTGCTGCCCGGCGACACCGCCGACTCGCTGGCCGCGCGCGTGCTGGAGGTCGAGCATCCGCTGCTGGTCGGCGTGCTGCGCCTGGCCGTCGCGGGCCGCATCGCTGAACGGGGCGCAACCGTGGAGCTGGATGGTCATGCCCTGTTTACACCGCTGGAACTAGGCTCCACGCTCGCCTGAAGGCCCGCCATGACCGTGAATTCCATGTTCCGAAGCAAGCCGTTGCGCCACATGCCGTTCCACCGCGTGCTCCGCGGCATGGTGCTCCGCGGCATGCTCCTGCCGCTCGCGGCCGGGTTCGCGCTGGCCGCGTCCGCCGCGTCCGCCGCGCCGGCGCAACTCAAGCCGTTCACCGCCACCTACGACGTGTCCTACATGGGCATGGGCGGCACCGGCACGATGACGCTCGCGCCCGCGGGCGGCGACCGCTGGAACTACAGCCTCGAGATCGACAGCGCCGTGGCCACGCTCAGCCAGCGCACGCAGTTCTCCGCGAACGGCGGGGTTTGGCGGCCGCTGTCGAACGACGACACGTCCTCGCTGCTGATCAAGAAGAACAGCCGGCAGGCCACCTACGACTGGACCAGCCGCCAGGCGCGCTGGAGCGGCGACGTCAAGGCCGATCGCGCCGGTCCCGTCGCGCTGAAGGACGGCGACCTGGACGCGATGCTGGTGAACCTCGCCATCCCGCGCGACGTCGCCGCGGGCAAGCCGCTCGCCTACCGCATGGTCGACAACGGCCGCGCGCGCGACCTGAGCTACCAGGTCGTCGGCAAGGAAACGGTGCAGGTCGGCGGCAAGCCGCAGGCGGCGACCAAGGTCGCGCGCTCGGACGGCGACAAGCAGCAGATCGTCTGGATCGTGCAGGGCCTGCCGGTTCCGGCGCGCATCCTGCAGCGCCGCGGCGGCCGCGACGAGATGGACCTCAAGCTCACCGCGATCCGGTAGGTCAGATGCGGCGGATCCGCGCGCCGAGCGCGGACAGCTTCGCCTCGATGTTCTCGTAGCCGCGATCGAGGTGGTAGATGCGGTCGATCGTGGTCTCGCCCTCGGCCACCAGGCCGGCCAGCACCAGCGACGCCGACGCGCGCAGGTCGGTCGCCATCACCGGCGCGCCGGACAGGCGCCCGACGCCGCGCACGACCGCGGTGTGCCCGTCGATGCGGATGTCCGCGCCCAGGCGCTGCAGCTCCTGCACGTGCATGAAGCGGTTCTCGAAGATCGTCTCGCTGATGATCCCCGCGCCGTGCGCGATGCAGTCCATCGCCATGAACTGCGCCTGCATGTCGGTGGGGAAGCCCGGGTGCGGCGCGGTCGTGATGTCCACGGCGCGCAGCGTGCGTCCTTCCATGTCCAGGGTGACGCGGTCGCCGTCGCACTCGAGCGCCGCGCCGGCGTCGCGCAGCTTGTCGAGCACCGAGTCCATCGTGTCCGGGCGTGCGTGCGTCAGGGTCACGCGGCCGCCGGTCATCGCCGCGGCGACGAGGAACGTGCCGGCCTCGATCCGGTCGGCGACGACGCGGTGCTCGCCGCCGTGGAGGCGTTCCACGCCCTCGACGACGATCCGGCCGGTGCCCGCGCCTTCGATCCTGGCGCCCATTTCCGCCAGGCATTCGGCGAGGTCGACGATCTCCGGTTCCATCGCCGCGTTCTCGAGCACGGTGCGGCCTTCGGCGAGCGTCGCCGCCATCAGCACGTTCTCGGTCGCGCCGACGCTGACCATGTCGAACACCACGCGCGCGCCCTTCAGCCGCTGCGCGCGCGCCTTGATGAAGCCGCCCTCGACCGACACCTCCGCGCCGAGCGCCTGCATGCCCTTGATGTGCTGGTCGACGGGGCGCGAACCGATCGCGCAGCCGCCCGGCAGGGACACTTCGGCCGCGCCGTGCTTCGCGAGCAGCGGGCCGAGCACCAGCACCGACGCGCGCATCGTCTTGACCAGCTCGTAGGGCGCGACGTGGCTGGACACCGTGCGCGGGTCGATGCGGACGTCGAAGGAATCGTCGAGGTGGATCCCGGCGCCGAGCTCGGCGAGCACGCGGATCGTGGTCTTGACGTCCTGCAGGTTCGGCACGTTGCGCACCAGCAGCGGCCCGTCCGCGAGCAGGCCCGCGCACAGGATCGGCAGCACCGCGTTCTTGGCCCCGGAGACGCGGACTTCGCCGCGCAGGGGCACGCCGCCCTCGACCACGATCTTCTGCATGCTCAGGCGCCCTGTTCCTTGAAGGTGACCTCGTCGGGGGTCAGGGTCTTGAGGGCGAGCGCGTGGATCTCGCCGCCCATGCGCTCGCCGAGGGTCGCGTAGACCATGCGGTGGCGGGCCAGCGGCAGCTTGCCCCGGAACGCATCGCTGACGACGGTGGCCTCGAAATGCACCCCGTCCTCGCCCGACACCCGGGCCCGGGCCCCGGGCAGGCCCTGTTCGATCAGCTGCTGGAGGGTCTCTGCGTTCATGGCGGGCCGTTCATCCGGGAGTGGCGGCAAAGTCGCGTAAAATCGGCCCTCCAGTCTATCCGATGCCCGACCGCCACGATGCCAGCCGCGGTGTCCCCGACCTCGAACGGTTCCATCCCCGCCGACTTCGACTTCGCCGCCACCGGCCGCCGGGTGCTGGAGGTCGAGACCCGCGGGCTCCTGGCCCTGGCCGGGCGCATCGACGGCGCCTTCAGCGCGGCCTGCCGCCTGCTGCTCGGCTGCCGCGGCCGCGTCGTCTGCATCGGCATGGGCAAGTCGGGCCACGTCGCGCGCAAGATCGCCGCCACCCTCGCCTCCACCGGCACGCCGGCGTTCTACGTGCACCCGGGCGAGGCCGGCCACGGCGACCTCGGCATGATCACCGACGACGACGTCGTGCTGGCGCTGTCCAATTCCGGCGAGACCGACGAGCTGCTCATGCTGTTGCCGGCGCTCAAGCGCAAGGGCAACGCGCTGGTCGCCATGACCGGCCGCGCCGACTCGACCCTCGCCGCCACCGCCGACGTGCACCTGGACGTCAGCGTCCCCGAGGAAGCCTGCCCGCTGCACCTCGCGCCGACCACCAGCACCACCGCCGCGCTCGCGCTCGGCGACGCGCTCGCGGTCGCGCTGCTGGAGGCGCGCGGCTTCACCGCAGACGACTTCGCGCGCTCGCACCCGGCCGGCAGCCTGGGCCGCCGGCTCCTGCTGCACATCACCGACGTCATGCACGCCGGCGACGAGGTGCCGCGCGTGCGCGCCGACGCGACCCTGAGCGAGGCGCTGGTGGAGATGAGCCGCAAGCGCCTGGGCATGACCGCCGTGGTCGACGACGACGGCCGCCTGCTCGGCCTCTACACCGACGGCGACCTGCGCCGCAGCCTCGACGACGCCGCGGTCGACCTGCGCAGCGCGCGCATCGACCGGCTGATGACGCGCACGCCGAAGGTCATCGGCAGCGACGCGCTCGCGGTCGAGGCCGCGCGGATGATGGAGGCGCACAAGATCAACGCCCTGCTCGTGGTCGACGGCGAGCGCCGCGTGGTCGGCGCGCTCAACATCCACGACCTGCTGCGGGCGCGGGTGGTCTGAGCGTGGAATCCGGCGCCAGCGCTGTCCGCTTCGATCCCGCCGCCGGCTGCGCCGCGGACGTGCTGGCGCGCGCCTCGCGCATCCGGCTCGCCTGCTTCGACGTCGACGGCACGCTCACCGACGGCCGCCTGTACCTCGACGCGAACGGCAACGAGACCAAGGCCTTCCACGTCCGCGACGGCCAGGGCCTGGCGCTGCTGCGCCGCGCCGGGATCGCGGTCGCGTTCGTCACCGCGCGTCCCGGCGCGGTCGCCGCGCGGCGCGCTGCCGAGCTCGGGGCCGAGTGCCACGCCGAGGTGAAGGACAAGCTCGCGTTCGTGCAGGCGCTGGCGCAGGCGCGCGACCTGCGCATGGAGGAAGTGGCGTTCATGGGCGACGACCTCGCCGACCTCGCCACGATGCGCGCCGCCGGCCTCGCCGCCGCGCCCGCCGACGCCCATCCGCTCGCACTCGGCTGCGCGCACTGGCGCAGCCGCGCGCGCGCCGGCGAAGGCGCCGCGCGCGAACTGTGCGACCTGCTGCTCGCCGCGCAGGACCGGCTGCAGGGGTTGTCGCCGTGAACTTGCGCGCCGTCGCCATCGTGCTGCTGCTCGTGGCCGCGATCGTGTCCGGCTGGGCGGTCTGGCACCGCGGCAACGAGGAGATGCCGGTCGTCGCCGGGAACGGGCGCCCCGACTACGTGCTGCACGACTTCGAACTCGTCGCGCTCGACGACCAGGGCAAGGAATCGTTCACGCTGCGGGCGCCGTCGATGCTGCGCAACCCCGACGAGCGCAGCATGCGCATGGCCACGCCGGTGTTCCTGCTCCCGGACCGCGAGCGGCGTTACTGGCGGGTGGAGTCGCGCGAGGGCTGGATCTCGCCCGACGGCGACGAGCTGCGGCTGCGCGGCGACGTGCGGGTCGCCAGCCCGCCCGGCGAGCGCAAGGTCGGGATGAACACCGAGCAACTGAACGTGTACCCCAACCGCGACCTGGCGACGTCACCCACGGCCGTGACCATCACCCAGCCGGGTTCTATACTGCGCGGTCGCGGCCTGGAAACCGACCTGGCCAGCAAGCGCTACGTCCTCAAATCGCAGGTGCACACCCGCTATGTCCCGCAATGACGCCCGCCTCCCCCGCACCGCCCCCACGGCGACTGCACTGGTGCTGGCCGCCATCGCCGCCCTGGTGCCCGCCACGGGCGCCCTCGCCCGCAGCAGCGACCGCCAGAAGGCGATGGACATCGAGGCGGGCCGCCAGTCCGGCACGCTCAGCGGAGACTCGGTGAACCAGCTGTCAGGGGGCGTCCACATCACCCAGGGCAGCCTCGACATCACCTCCTCGAGCGCGACCATCACCCTCGCCGACGGCGACCCGACCCGCGCGGTGTTCACCGGCGGCCCGGTGTCGCTGAAGCAGGAACTCGACGACGGCTCGCCGATGTCCGCGCGCGCCGACAACGTCGACTACAACCTGAAGACCGAGATCGTCGTCTTCACCGGCAACGTCAGCATCGCCAATCCCCGCGGCACGCTCAGCGGCCAGCGCGTGGTCTACAACCTCAAGACGGGCAACGTCGACAGCGGCGGCGAAGGCGGCGGCAAGGTGAAGGTGCGCATCCTGCCGAAGTCGGCGCAGCCCGCGCAGGGCGGCGGCGCCTAGATGCTCGTCGCCGAAGGGTTGCGCAAGCGCTACCGCTCGCGCGAGGTGGTGCGCGACTTCGGCCTGACGCTCGACGCGGGAGAGGTCGTCGGCCTGCTCGGCCCGAATGGCGCCGGCAAGACCACCTGCTTCTACATGATCGTCGGCCTGGTGCCGGCCGACGCCGGGCGCATCGCGCTCGACGGCGTCGACATCACCTCCGAGCCGATGTACGTGCGCGCCAAGCGCGGCGTCGGCTACCTGCCGCAGGAACCGTCGGTGTTCCGCAAGCTCAGCGTCGCCGACAACCTGCGCCTGGTGCTCGAGCTGCGCCCGGACCTGGACAAGGCCGGCCGCGAGCGCGAACTCGAATCGCTGATGGACGAGCTGCAGGTCGCGCACGTCGCCGACCAGGCCGGCCAGAGCCTCTCCGGCGGCGAGCGCCGGCGCGTCGAGATCGCCCGCGCGCTGGCCGCGCGCCCGCGGCTGATGCTGCTCGACGAGCCGTTCGCCGGCGTCGACCCGATTTCCGTCGGCGAGATCCAGCGCATCGTCCGCCACCTGAAGAACCGCGGGATCGGCGTGCTCATCACCGACCACAACGTGCGCGAGACCCTCGGCATCTGCGACCGCGCGTATATCCTCAGCGACGGCGGCGTGCTCGCGCAGGGCACCCCGGACGCGCTGCTGGCCAACCCGGACGTGCGACGCGTCTACCTGGGCGAATCCTTCCGCCTCTGAGCCCGGTCCGCGTTACGCTGTAACGATGGCCACGCCGATGAAACCGCGCCTGCAGGCAGCGATCGGGCAGCAGCTGGTGCTCACGCCCCAGCTGCGCCAGGCGCTGCACCTGCTGCAGTTGTCGGCGATCGAACTCGAGGCCGAGGTCGCCGCCGCGCTCGAGAGCAATCCGCTGCTCGACTGGGCCGACGACGGCGCGCGCAACGGCGGCGAAGGCGAAGCCGACGCGGGGCGCGAGCCGCGCGACGCGGACGGCGGCGACCACGCCCACGACGGCGCCGAGCCCGACTGGGAGCGCGGCGGCGCCGACGATTGGGGCGCCCGCCCCGCCGCGGACCCCGACGCCGACGGTCCCGACAACGCCGCCGAGCGCGTCGCCGAACCCGAAACGCTGCACGACCACCTGCGCTGGCAACTGCAGCTCTCGCACCTGTCGCCGCGCGACCTGCGCATCGGCCTGGCGCTCGTGGACGCGATCGACGACGACGGCTACCTGCGCGAATCGGCCGAGGCCATCGCCGCCGCCCTGCGGCCGGAAGTCGTCGCGGACCCGGCGGAGGTCCTCGCGGTGCTGTGCCAGGTCCAGCGCCTGGATCCGCCCGGGGTCGGCGCCCGCGACCTCGGCGAATGCCTGGCGCTGCAGCTGCGCGGCCTGCCCGCCGACACCCCCGGGCGCGACCTGGCCCTGCGGGTCGCCGACGGCCGGATCGAGCGCCTGCAGAAGGCCGGCATTCCCGGCCTCGCGGCCGAGATGGGCGTCGACCCGGCGGCCATGGCGGCCGCGGTGGCCCTGCTGCGCGGCCTGGATCCGCGCCCCGGCGGCCAGGTCGGCCAGGTCCCGGTCGAGGCCTACGTGGTGCCCGACTGCGTGGTCTGGCGCGAGCGCGGCGTGTGGCGGGTCGCCCTCGACCGCGGCCACCTGCCCCGGCTGGCGATCCACCGCGGCTACGAGGGCATGATCGGCGCCGCCAGCCCGGCCGACGCCAACTACCTGCGCGGCCGCCTGCAGGAAGCGCGCTGGCTGCTCAGGAACCTGCAGGCGCGCGGCGAGACCCTGCTGCGGGTCGTGGGCTGCCTGGTGCGGCAGCAGGCCGGCTTCCTGGAGTTCGGCGACCAGGCGCTGCGGCCGCTGACCTTGCGCGAGGTCGCCGCCGAGCTCGGCGTGCACGAATCCACGGTCTCGCGGGCGGTCGGGCGCAAGTTCGTGCGCACGCCGCGCGGAACGCTGCCGCTGAAGGCCTTCTTCGCCTCGGGCATCGACACCGGCGGCGGCGGCGAAGCCTCGAGCACCGCGATCCAGTCGATGATCCGCCGCCTGGTGGAAGCCGAGGACCCGCGCCGCCCGTTGTCCGACGCGCGCCTGGCCGAATCGCTCAAGGCCGCCGGCGTGCCGGTCGCGCGCCGCACCGTCGCGAAATACCGCGAGGCGATGCACATCCCCTCGTCGCAGGACCGCGTCCGGGTTTAACATCCGGCTTGACGGGCATTTCACGGCATCGGACCCCATCCCGGGCGATGCTGTCGTTCCTGCAAGACGACGCGAAGGAGGTTGCGATGCGCATCGAGACCCACGGCCAGCAGATCGACGTCACCCCCGCCATGCACGACTACGTGGGCAGCAAGTTCGCGCGCCTCGGCCGGCATTTCGACCAGCCGCTGGACGTGCGCGCGCTGCTGAGCGTGGACAAGACCGAGCATCGCGCCGAGGGCACCGTCAACTTCGCCGGCGCCGCGCCGCTGCACGCCGACGCGAGCGGCGTGGACATCTACGCGGCGATCGACCTGCTGGCCGACAAGCTCGACCGGCTGCTCGTGAAGCACAAGGAAAAGCACCTCGACAGCCTGCGCCGCAACGAAAGCGCGGCCCGCAGCGGCGATTTCGCCTGATCCCGCCGGCGCCGCCGGGACGACGATGCCCCTGACCCCGCTGCTCGATCCCGACCGCATCGCGCTCCTGGCCGGCCCCGCCGACCGCGACCGGGTGCTGGACGAGGCCGCGCGGTTGCTCGCCGGCAACGCCGCCACCGGCAATCCCGGCGCCGGCGCCGCGGTGGTGGCCGAATGCCTGCGCCAGCGCGAGCGGCTCGGCAGCACCGCCATCGGCCACGGCGTGGCGATCCCGCACGGTCGCTGCGCGGCCTGGGGCGAGGCCCGCGCGGCCTTCCTGCGGGTCGACCCGCCGGTCGACTTCGACGCCGGCGACGGCCAGCCCGTGGACCTGGTGTTCGCGATGGCGGTGCCGGAGCACTTCACCCAGCAGCACCTGCAACTGCTGTCGGAACTCGCCGAGCGCTTCGCCGACGCCGACTGGCGCGACGCCCTGCGCGCGGCGCCCGACGCGGCGGCGCTGCGCAGGCTGCTGCTGGACGGCGGCGCGTGACCGCGGTGATCAGCGCCGCCGAGCTGTTCGAGCAGCAGCGCGAGCGCCTGCAGCTGCGCTGGATCGCCGGCGCCGAGGGCGCGTCGCGCCGGCTCGAGGCGGTGGACACCGTCGCCCGCCGGCCGTCGCTGGCGGGCTACCTCAACGCGATCTATCCGAACAAGGTGCAGATCCTCGGCACCGAGGAACTGTCCTGGCTCGACGGCCTGGACTCCCGCCAGCGCTGGGACACGATCCACAAGATCGTGCATTTCTCGCCGCTCGCGCTGGTGATCAGCAAGGACCAGTCCTGCCCCGAGGACCTGCGCATCGCCGCCGAGGAGACCGGCACGCCGCTGTGGTCCTCGCCCAAGCGCGGGCACGAGCTGCTCAACCACCTGCAGTACCACCTCGCGCGCAAGCTCGCGCCGCGGGTGACGCTGCACGGCGTCTTCATGGAGATCTACTCCATCGGCGTGCTCATCACCGGCGATTCCGGCTCGGGCAAGAGCGAGCTCGCGCTGGAGCTGGTCACGCGCGGCCATCGCCTGGTCGCCGACGACGCGCCGGAATTCACCCAGATCGCGCCCGACGTCCTCGACGGCACCTGCCCCGAGCTGCTGCAGGACCTGCTCGAAGTGCGCGGCCTGGGCGTGCTCAACATCCGCGACATGTTCGGCGACACCGCGGTGAAGCGGAACAAGTACCTGCGGCTGATCGTGCATCTCACCAAGCCCATGGCCGAGCCTGCGCCCGGCGGCATGGAGCGGCTCACCGGCGACAGCGGCGCGCGCCGCGTGCTCGACCTCGACGTGCCGACGATCACCATCCCGGTGATGGCCGGCCGCAACCTCGCGGTGCTCGCCGAAGCCGCGGCGCGCGTGCACATCCTGCGCGCGAAGGGCGTGGACCCGGCCGCGGCGTTCATGGCCCGGCACAGCCACTTCCTGGAGCGCGCCTCGTGAAGGGCCCCGCGCCGTGAACGCGAACGCCGCGCCCCTGCTGATCGTCGTCAGCGGCATGTCCGGCTCGGGCAAGTCGGTGGCGCTGCGCACGCTCGAGGACCTGGGCTTCTACTGCGTCGACAACCTGCCGGCGGACCTGCTGCCGGCCTTCGTGCGCAGCGTCGCCGAGGCCGACGAGTCGCCGGGCAAGCTCGCCGTCGGCATCGACGTGCGCAACCGCCACAGCGACCTCGCCCGCATCCCCGACTGGCTCTCCGCGGTCGGCGCGATGGGCATGGACCCGCGCCTGGTGTTCTTCGACACCGAGGACGCGGTGCTGCTGCGCCGCTACGCCGACACGCGACGCCGGCATCCGCTCAGCCAGCTCGGCCTGGTGCTCGCCGACGCCATCTCGCTGGAGCGGCAGGTGCTGCGGCCGCTGCGCCAGATCGCCGACGTCGTCATCGACACCAGCGCGCTCAACGTGCACCAGCTGCGCCGCGAAGTGATCACCGGGTTCGGCCTCGGCGGCGAGGAGACGCTGTCGCTGCTGTTCGAATCCTTCGCGTACCGGCGCGGCATCCCGCCCGCCGCCGATTTCGTGTTCGACGCGCGCGCGCTGCCCAACCCGCACTGGGACCCTGCGCTGCGGCCGCTGTCCGGGCGCGACGCGGCGGTGCGCGAATTCCTCGAGAAGGACCCCGACGTGGCCGCCTACGCCGAGGGCGTCGCCGCGTTCCTCGACCAGTGGTTGCCGAAGATGCAGTCGGCCACGCGCAGCTACGCCACCATCGCCTTCGGCTGCACCGGCGGCCGGCATCGCTCGGTCTACCTCGCCGAACGCCTCGCCGAGCACTGCCGCGAGCGCGGCTGGGCGGAAGTGGCCGTGCACCATCGCGAACTGGACTGAGGCCGCATGCCCGTCGGCGTCCTGCTCGTCACCCACGAAGGCACCGGCCGCGCGCTGCTGGCGGTCGCGGAAAGGCTGCTGCGCCGGCTGCCGCTCGCGGCCGAGGCGTTCGAGGTCGGCTTCGGCGACGATCCCGACGTGGTCCTGCCCGCGGCGAGCACGGCGCTGCGCCGCGTGGACGGCGGCGACGGCGTGCTCGTGCTCACCGACGTGTACGGCGCGACGCCCGCCAACGTGGCCGCGCGCCTGGCGCGGCTGGGGACGCCGGTGCGCCGCGTGTCGGGGCTGAGCCTGCCGATGCTGCTGCGGGTGATGAACTACGCCGAGCTCCCGCTGGACGAACTGCCGGCGGTCGCCGCCGCCGGCGCGCGCAACGGCGTCGTCCTGGACGAACTGTGATGATCGAACGCGAACTGACCGTCGCCAACCGCCTCGGCCTGCACGCGCGCGCCACCGCGAAGCTGGTGCAGGTGCTGTCCGGCTTCCGCTGCAACGCCACGCTGTCGGCGAAGGGCCGCGAGGTCAACGCCAAGAGCATCATGGGCGTGATGCTGCTCGCCGCCGGCCAGGGCACGACCGTGCTGCTGCGCGTGGACGGCGACGACGAGGCGGCCGCGGCCGACGCCGCCGCCGACCTGTTCGCGCGCCTGTTCGACGAGGACGGCTGATGCGGCGCGAGCTGCACGGGCACGGCGCCTCGCGCGGCAGCGCGCTCGGCCGCGCGCGGCTGCGCATCCCCGACCTGTTCGAGGTCGCCGAGGAGCGCGTCGACGACAGCGCCGCCGAACTCGCCCGGCTGCACGCGGCGATCGCGGTCGTGCGCGCCGAGATGCAGGCGCTGCGGGAACGGCTGCAGGGCGCGCTGGCGCCGGAGGCGGGCGAGTTCCTCGACCTGCACGCGCTGCTGCTGGACGACCCGGAGCTGCTGCACGCGCTCGACCAGCTGGTGCGCGAGGAGGCGTATTCCGCCGACTACGCGCTGCGCGTGCAGCGCAACCGCATCGCCGCGGTGTTCGAGGGCATGGACGACGCGTACCTGCGCAGCCGCATCGACGACATCGACCAGGTGATCGGCCGGCTTCACGCCGCGCTGCACCGCGGCGGCGACGGCGCGCCGATGCGCGGCGTGGCCGGCGAGATCCTGGTGACCGACAACGTCGCCCCGGCAGAGCTCGCGCAGTGGCACGGCCAGGGCGTGATGGCGGTCGTCACCACCGGCGGCAGCCACCTCTCGCACAGCGCGATCCTCGCCCGCAGCCTGCACCTGCCGCTCGTGGTCGGCGCCGCCGGCGCACTGCAGAAGATCAACGACGGCGACGTGCTCGCGGTGGACGGCGCCACCGGGCTGGTGGTGGTCGAGCCGGGCGCGGCCGACCTGCGCGAGCACCGCGTGCGGCTGCGCGAGCTGGCGCGCGAGCGCAAGCAGCTCAACCGTCTGCGCCGGGTGCCGTCGCGCACGATGGACGGCACCGACGTCCGGCTCTGGGCCAACGCCGAGTCGCGCGAGGACGTCGCCGAGGCGCACGCGCTGGGCGCGGCCGGCGTCGGCCTGTACCGCACCGAATTCCTGTTCCTGGGCAGCACCGAGCTGCCCGACGAGGACGCGCAGTTCCGCGCCTATCGCGACCTGGTGCTCGGCATGACCGGGCGGACCACGACCATCCGCACGCTGGACCTCGGCGCCGACAAGGCCGACCGCAGCGGGCTGGTCCTGGACGACGAGCCGAACCCGGCGCTGGGCCTGCGCGGCGTGCGCCTGTCGCTGGCGCGCGGCGCGCTGTTCGCGACCCAGCTGCGCGCGATCGCGCGCGCTTCCGGCTACGGGCCGGTGCGGGTGCTGGTGCCGATGGTCGCCGCGCGCGAGGAGATGCTCGCGGTGCGCGCGCTGCTGCGGACCGCGATGGACGAGGCCCGCGCAGCCGGCCACGAGGTCGCGGACACGATCCCGCTCGGCGCGATGATCGAGGTGCCCGCGGCGGCGATCGCCCTGCCCGGCTACGTCGACGCGCTGGACTTCCTGTCCGTCGGCACCAACGACCTGGTCCAGTACCTGCTGGCGGTCGACCGCAACAACGATGCGCTCGCGGAAATGTACTCGCCGCTGCACCCGGCCGTCATCCGCATCCTGCACGACGTGATCCGGCTCGGCCGCGCGCGCGGCAAGCCGGTGGCCGTGTGCGGGGAGATGGCCGGCGACGCGGTGTTCGCGCCGCTGCTGCTGGCGCTCGGGCTCGAGGAGTTCAGCCTGCATCCGTCGACGCTGCTCGAGGTCCGGCGCGCGATCCGCGCCTGCGACCTCGGCGTCCTGCGCGCCCGCCTGCCGGCGCTGCTGCGCGCGCGCGACCGGGCGGGCATCGAGGCGTGGATGCAAAAGGCGGCGCTCGCGGGCGATAATGGCGGCATGAACGCGTAATCACGTCGCGCCCCTCGTGGCCGCGACCGCCAACCCCCCGGCAGCCTCGACCCGACGGCCGCCACGAAGGGACCGCCATGGCCGAAGCCGTCCGCCACGACAAGACCGCACGCCAGCTGCGCCTGCTCTCGGACGCGCTGGACAGCGGCCGCCTGGGCCCGGTGAAGCGGCTGGTCAACACGCTCTCGGCGGCGGAGATCGGCAACCTGCTCGAATCGCTCCCGCCCGCGCAGCGCACGGTGGTCTGGGGGCTGGTCGACCCCGAGGACGACGGCGAGGTCCTGCTGCACGTCGGCGACGAGGTCCGCGAGGGCCTGATCGCGGACATGGACCCCGATGAAATCGTCGCGGCCGTCGAGGACCTGGACATCGACGACCTCGCCGACCTGGTCGAGGACCTGCCCGAGGCGGTCATCGACGAGGTCCTGCGCTCGATGGACCGCGAGAACCGCGAGCGCCTCGAGCAGGTGCTGTCGTATCCGGAGGACACCGCCGGCCGCCTGATGAACCCCGACGTGGTGACGGTGCGCACCGACACCACCGTGGACGTCGTGCTGCGCTACCTGCGCCTGCGCGGCGAGCTGCCCGACCAC
>DASTWT010000133.1:0-2434 GCA_035765815.1 Luteimonas sp.
GCTGCTGGTGTCCGGCGTGGAAACGGTCTGGAGCGGGATCGAGATCCCGCGCTACGGCAAGGCGGTCACCGCGAAGGACTACCGCGACCAGCGGGTGGTCATCGAGCGCTTCGCCGAGATGGCGCGCTTCAACTACGGCTCGACGGTGATCGTGCTGCTGCCGCCGGGCGTCGCCGCGCTCGCGCCGGGCCTCGCCGCGGAGTCGCCGGTCCGGCTGGGCCAGCGCCTCGCGACGCTCGCCTGAGCCGCGGCGCGCGGCGCCTGCGGCGCTACTGCCGGCAGGTGTCCAGCTTCAGCTTCTGGCCCGGCCGGATGCGGTAGGCCGGCGCCTTGATCCCGTTGCCCTTCGCCAGCTCGCTCGCCGTGCACTGGAACTTGCGCGCGATCGAGCTCAGGGTCTCGCCGCGCTGCACCTGGTAGTGGCTGGGCCGCGACGGCGCGGCCGCCGGGACCGGCGCCGCCTGCGCCGCACCCGCCACCTGCACCAGCGCGGCGCGCGCATCGCTCGCCATCAGCGTCTTCGCCAGCAGCGCGCGCGGCCCCTGCACGCAATAGCGCGCGTACAGCCCCGCGATCCGCGTGCTCGCCCGCAGCTGCGTGCCGGCGGGCAACATCGCATCCGCCTGCACGCGCGGGTTGAGGTTGCGCAGCGTGCGCAGGTAGCCGTCGCGGGTGCGGTAGTCGCCCAGGCAGATCGTGAGGCCGTACAGCGAATCCGGCTTCTGCAGCACCAGCGGCGCCGGCCGCGGGTCGACCTGCCGGAACGACAGGCCGTAGGCCTTCGGGTGCAGGTAAAGCCACGCGGCCGCGATCACCATCGGCACGTAGTCGCGCGTTTCCGGCGGGAACTGCGCGTACACGGACGCATCCCAGAAGCCGCGGCCGCCGCTCGCCTGGAACACGCGGCGCGCGCGCCCTTCCCCGCCGTTGTACGCAGCCAGCGCGAGTTCGATGTTGCCGTTGAGCTCGGCCATCCGCTCGTTGAGGTAGGCCGCGCTGGCCTGCGCCGACGCGAGCGGATCGTAGCGGGTGTCGAAGCCGGTGGCGTCCACGCCGAGGCCGAAGCGCTTGCCGGTGGCATACATGAACTGCATCGGGCCGGCGGCGCCGACGCGCGAGCCCGCGTGCACCTTGCCGTTGGATTCCTTGGCCATGATCCCGAACAGCAGCGCCTCCGGCAGGCCGGCGCGCTCGAACGAGGGCCACATCAGCTGGCGCAGGTACTCGTAGTTCTCGTAGGTGTCGAGCAGCTGCCCGCGCATGTCGGTGAGCCAGCGCCGGATCGCGGCCTGCACCGCGGGGTTGTACTGGACCATGTCGTCGAAGCGGTGCGTCGTGCCGTCGAGCAGGCTCGCGGCGCGCGCCGCCTCCGGCACGTCGGCGGCGAACCGGCCCGCCTGCGCGACCGCGGCGCCGGCGTCGACACCGGCGTCGGCATGATCGGGGTCGGCGTCGTCCGCATCGATGCCCGCGTCGCCGTCGGCCGCTTCCTTCAGCAGGCGCGCATAGCTCGCCACGAGCGTGGACACCGGGCAGCCTTCGGCGTGCGCGCAGTCGGCGACGGCGTCCTCCATGTCGCCCAGCGCCGCGTCGGCCTGCGCGGTCCCTTCCGGATCGGCGTCCGCGATCCGGACCACGGCGTCGCGGTAGCGCGCCTCGGCCGCGGTCATGCGCGCGGCGATGGCGTCGATCGCGGCCTGGTCGCGGCGCGAGGCGGCATGGACGGCGCCGGCGCTTGCAGCGGCAAGGAGCGCGGCGGCGAGGAGCGCGGCCGGCAGGACCATGCGGTCGAAGGGCTTGGAGGTCATCTCGGCGTGAAGGCGGTGCGAAAACCGCAGGGTAGCCGCGGCGCGCGACCGGGGGCAACCCGCGGCGGCTAGAATCCCGACGACCCTCACGGAACCCGCGCATGGATCCCATCCTCGTCGGCAAGGCCACCACCACGCCGGACTCGGGCAACGTCGTGCTGCTGCCGCAGTACGGCAACCGCCACGGTTTGGTCGCGGGGGCCACGGGCACCGGCAAGACGGTGACGCTGATGACGATCGCCGAAGGCTTCTCGCGCATCGGCGTGCCCGTATTCATCGCCGACGTGAAGGGCGATGTCGCCGGCCTCGCCGTGCCCGGCACGACGAACGGGAAGCTGCAGGCGCGCATCGCCCAGGTCGGCATCGCCGACTATCGCAACGAAGGCGCGCCGGCGATCTTCTGGGACCTGTACGGCAGGCTCGGCCACCCGGTGCGCACCACGGTGAGCGAGATGGGGCCGCTGCTGCTCGCACGCATCCTCGAACTCAACGACACGCAGTCGGGCGTGCTCGACATCGTGTTCAAGCTCGCCGACGACCGCGGCCTGCTGCTGCTCGACCTGGAGGACCTGCGTGCGCTGCTGAACCTCGTCGCCGACGAGCGCAAGGACGTGTCCACGCAGTAC
>DASTWT010000134.1:0-8095 GCA_035765815.1 Luteimonas sp.
CTGGGCGCAGAAGGGCTGATCGTGATGGCCACCGCCATGCCGGTCCCGCTGCAACTGCACCTCACGCTGCCGGCGTGGGTCCACGAATTCGTCCTCGCCGGCGCGTATCCCGGCGACGAGGCGAAGGTCGCGCTGGCGATCGAGCTGGCGCGGCGCAACGTCGACGCCGGCACCGGCGGTCCGTTCGGCGCCGCGGTGTTCGACGGCCACGACCGCGTCGTCAGCGTCGGCGTCAACCGCGTGCTGCCGCAGTCGTGCTCGGTCGCGCATGCGGAGAACATGGCCTACATGCTCGCGCAGCAGCGGCTGCAGCGCTCGCGCCTGAACGTGCCCGACGGCAGCTTCACGATCGCCACCTCGGCACAGCCCTGCTGCCAGTGCTACGGTGCGACCGTGTGGGCCGGCGTCGACCGGCTGCTGGTGGGCGCCCGCAGCGACGACACGCACCGGCTCACCGAGTTCGACGAGGGCCCGCTGCCCGCGGACTGGGTCGGCGAGCTGGAGCGCCGCGGCATCGCGGTGGTCCGGGACATCCTCCGCGAGGACGCGTGCGCGGTGCTGGCGTCCTACGGCGAACGGGGCGGGACTTTCTACTGACGGAACGCGCGCCAGGGAACGGGCGGCGTCGAGGGGGCAGGATGGCCGGGTTGCTGTGCTACTGCCGCGCGGGCTTCGAGCCCGAGCTGGCGGCCGAACTGGGCGACCGCGCGGCCGCGGCCGGGATCGCCGGGTTCGCGCGCGCGTCGCGCGGCGACGGCTTCGTGGTGTTCGAGGCCGGCGCGGCCGGCGATGCCCCCGCGCTCGACGCGGCGCTGCCCTGGCGCTCGCTGGTGTTCGCGCGGCAGAAGCTGCGCCTGCTCGCGGAACTGCGCGGCCTCGACCCGCGCGACCGGGTCGCGCCGCTCCTCGATGCGGTCGCCGCGGCGCACGCCGGCGATGCCCCGTACGGCGACCTCGTGGTCGAGCATCCCGATTCCGACATGGGCCGCCCGCTCGCAGGGCTGGCGCGCAGCTTCGGCAACGCCCTGCGCCCGGTGCTGCGCAAGTCGGGCCTGCTGGCGGAAACGCCGGACCCCGCGCGAACGCGCCTGCACGTCTGCTTCCTCGGCGGCGACGCGATGCTCGTCGCATCCGCCGCGCCCACCGACAGCGCGCCATGGCCGCTGGGGATCCCGCGCCTGAAGATGCATCCCGACGCGCCGTCGCGCTCCGCGCTCAAGCTCGAGGAAGCGCTGCTCACCCTGCTCGACGACCGCGAACGCGCGGCGATGCTTCGCGCGGGAATGCGCGCGGCCGACCTCGGCGCCGCGCCGGGCGGCTGGACCTGGGTGCTCGCGCGGCAGGGCCTGCGCGTCACCGCGATCGACAACGGGCCGCTGCGCGAACACGTGCTCGACACCGGGCTGGTCGAACACCTGCGCGCGGACGGGTTCGCCTGGCAACCGCCGCGATCGCTGGACTGGATGGTCTGCGACATGGTCGAGCAGCCGCGCCGCGTGGCCGGGCGCATGGCGCACTGGTTCGCGAACGGCTGGTGCGAGCGCGCGATCTTCAACCTCAAGCTGCCGATGAAGAAGCGCTGGATGGAGACGCAGCTGTGCCTGGACGCGTTCCGGGACGAAGCCGGCCGGCCGCTCGCGGTCCGGGCCCGGCAGCTCTACCACGACCGCGAGGAAATCACGGTGTTCGCGGCGGTTCAGCCTGGCGCGCGCGGCTTGACGGCAGGTTGACCGGGCGGGGTCCAGCATCGCGGCGTTTCCCCCACGCGAGGCATTCCCCATGACCCGCACCACGCTGTTCGCCGTCGCCCTGCTCGCGATCGGCTGCGCCGCGCCCGCCATGGCGCAGCAGACGCCGCAGCAGGCGCCACCCGACCCGATGGACGCGCCGCCGCCGCCCGTGGCGGTCCCGGCGGTTCCGGCCACGCCCGCCGTCCCCGCGACGCCGGCGACGCCCGACATGCCTGCCACTCCCGCCACGCCGGCGATGCCCGCGACGTCCGCGCAGCCCGCGCCCAACGTCACGGTCACGTCGCACCCCGGCAATTCGATCTCGCCGAACTACCACGTCGACTTCGACGCCATGGACGCGAACCACGACGGCGCGATCACCCGCGCCGAAGGCCGCGGCAATCCCGACCTGATGCGCGAATTCCACGTCGTCGACGCGAACCACAACGGGCGCCTGAGTCGGGAAGAGATGAAGGGCTGGCTCGACTGAGCGCAGGCGTCGCGTTTCAGAGTCCCGCGGCGTGCTTCCACAGCAGCCGCGGGAGCGGCGGCACCCGCCCGGCCAGGCCCAGGAGCGGCCCGCGCAGCAGCGTCGCCGCGACCGAGTCGCTGGCGTAGAGGCGATTGATGCCGTCGAACGCGTACGCCGCCAGCGTGTCCTCGCTGCGGCGCGCGCGCGCCCAGCGCGCGAGCCGCGACGGCGACGCCCAATCGGCGCGCGCCTCCTGCGCAGTCGCGACCATGCGCGCGAGCGCTGCCACGTCGCGCAGGCCCAGGTTCACGCCCTGCCCCGCGAGCGGGTGCACGACGTGCGCGGCGTCGCCGAGCGCAAGCACGCGGCCGCGCACGTAGTCCCGGGCGAGCTGCCGCTGCAGCGGGAAGGCGGCGCGCGGCGACGCCGCCCGCACCTCGCCCAGGCGCGCATCGGATGCGCGGGTGAGTTCGCGGCCGAACGCTTCGTCGTCGAGCGCGAGCACGCGCGCGGCCTCGTCGTCGGGCAGCGTCCACACGATCGAGCAGCGCGCGCCAGCAACGCCCGACGGAGCGACCGGCAGCAGCGCGAGCGGGCCCCCAGGCAGGAAACGCTGCCACGCGGTGTCCTCGTGCGGGCGCGACGTCGACACGTAGCCGACCACCCCGCGCTGGCCGTAGCCGTGGCGATCCACCTCGATGCCGGCGAGCTCGCGCAGCGTCGAGCGCGCGCCGTCGGCGGCGATCGCGACGCGCGCGCGCAGCCGGCTGCCGTCCTCGAGGCCGACGACCACGCCGTCGGTGCCTTCGTCCTCCAGCGCGGCGACGCGCGCCGGGCAAAGCACGCGCACGCCCGCCGCCGGCAGTTTCGCCCAGAGGCGATCGAGCAGCAGGCCATGCTCGACGATCCAGCCGAGTTCGCGCCGGCCGAACGCATCGGCGTCGAAAACGAGCTCGCCGCCGCCGGCCGCATCCCACACGCGCATCCGCCGGTAAGGCTGCACGCGCGCGTCGCGCACCGCGTCCCAGGCGCCGAGCCGCTCGAACAGCGCCGCGTTGTCGGCGGCGAAGGCATACACGCGCAGGTCGGGCGCATCCGCGCGCCACGGCGCAGGCGGCGCGCCTTCCACCAGCGCGACGTCCAGCCCGCGCCCGGCCAGCGCGAGCGCGCAGGCGGCGCCGACGACGCCGCCGCCGGACACGACCGCGTCGAGCGCGCCGCGCCGGCTCATGCGCCGGCCCCGCGGCACAGCGCCGGCACTTCGCCGCGATAGCCCATCCCGCCGCCCACCAGCCAGGCCTGCAACGTCGGCGAACGCTGCATCGCCGCGAGGCCGAGGCTGCGCAGCGGGCGCAGCAGCGGCGCGTCGCCGGCGGTCACGCGCGCCAGTCCGTCGGAGAACGCGAGGGTGCGCTCGCGATCCGGCGCGCGGCGCAGCGCGTACCCGCGCAGCAGCGCATCGGCGCCGGGATCGCCGCCTGCATCCGCTTCGACCAGCTCGGCCAGGGTGAGCGCATCGCGCAGTCCGAGGTTGAAACCTTGCGCGCCGACCGGGTGCAGCGTCTGCGCGGCGTTGCCGACCAGGACCGCGCGCGGCGCGATGCAGCGCCCGGCGACCAGCCTCAGCGCCGGATGCGCGCTGCGCGGCCCGCTCGAAAGGAAGGCGCCGGCGCGCCAGCCGAACGCACGCTGCAGGCGGGCGAGCCAGGCCGCGTCGTCGAGCGCCGCGACCGCATCCGCGTCTTCGCGCGCGACGCCGTGCACGACGCCGTAGCAGCCGTCGCCGCGCGGCAGCAGCGCAGTCGGCCCGTGCGCGCCGAACCGTTCCCACGCGGTGCCGTCGGGGGCGCGCGACGCGCGGACGCGGGCGACGAACAGCGCCTGCCCGTAGTCGTGTTCGGCGGCCCCGATCCCGAGCGCGGCGCGCACGCCGCTGCGGGTGCCGTCGGCGGCGACCACCAGGCGCGCGGCCACGCGCCGCTCGCCGTCCGCATCGGCGATGCGCAGCACCCGGGCGGCGCCGCCGCCATCGCCGCCGTCGAAACCGAGGAAGCGCGCCGGCCGGTAGCGGGTGAAGCCGCGCAGTTCCACCAGCCGCGATTCGAGCGCCTGGCCGAAATCGCTGGCGACCACGACCTGGCCGAAGCGGTCGCGCCCGTAGGCGGTCGCGTCGAGCAGCACCCGGCCGAAGTCCCCGTCGCGGTTGGCGTGGATGCGCCGGATCGGCGCCGGCGGCAGGCGCAGCCGCTGCATGACCCCGAGCGCGGACAGCGCGTTCACGGTGGCCTCGGCGAAGCTGAGGTTGCGCTCGTCGAACACCGCCGGCAGCGCCCCGGCCGGCGCCGCCTCGACCATCGCCACGTCCATGCCGAGGCGGTCGAGCGCGATCGCCAGGCTCGCGCCCACCAGGCCGCCGCCCACGATCGCGACGTCGTGCGCGCGCGGGGCGGGCCGCGTCGCGGCAGGGGTTTTCGCGCCGGTCTCCATGCCTGCGCTATGCTACCGGTTCCGCCCGAACCCACGCTGCCTGCAGATGAACCGACCCGCCACCGACACCATCCTCGCCCCGGGTCCGCTGGTGCTGGCCGCGATGATCCTGCTCGCCGCGCTGTCGCGCCTGCTGCCGCATCCGCCGAACTTCTCCCCGGTCGAGGCGGTCGCCCTGTTCGGCGGCGCCTATTTCGCCTCGCGCGCCTGGGCGCTGGTCGTGCCGCTCGCTGCGCTGCTGGTGTCGGACCTGGCCCTGGCGGCCATCAACGGCGACGGCTACGCCGGCTACATCGGCGGCATCAGCTTCTGGTCGGTGTACGCGTGCATCGCGCTGTCCACGCTGCTCGGCTTCGGCCTGCGCGGCAAGGTCGGCGGCGCGCGCCTGCTCGGCTACTCGCTCGCCGGTTCGGTGCTGTTCTTCCTGGTGACGAACTTCGGTGCGTGGCTGGGCTCGGCCGGCTTCTATCCGCAGAACGCGGGCGGCCTCGGGGCCGCCTATGTCGCCGGCATCCCGTTCTTCCAGTGGACGGTGCTGGGCACGCTGGCCTACGCCGCGATCCTGTTCGGCGGCTTCGCCCTGCTGCGCCGGCGCCTGCCGGCACTGCGCGCGCAGACGGCCTGAGCCGCGCCGCTCCGGCCACGCCCGGTGGGCAACCGCCTCTCGAAGATCTACACCCGCACCGGCGACGACGGCAGCACCGGCCTCGGCGACGGCAGCCGCGTCGGCAAGGATTCGCCGCGGGTCGCCGCGTACGGCACCGTGGACGAAGCCAACTCGGCCATCGGCCTGCTGCTCGCCGCGGACATCCCGGCCGACGTCCGCGAGCTGCTGACGACGGTGCAGCACCAGTTGTTCGACCTCGGCGGCGAGCTGTGCATCCCCGGCCACGCCGCGATCCACGACGCCGACGTCGACGCGCTCGAGCGCGCGCTCGACGCCTTCAACGCGCCGCTGCCGCCGCTGCGCGAGTTCATCCTGCCGGGCGGCGGCGACGCGGCCGCGCGCTGCCACCTCGCCCGCACCATCGTCCGCCGTGCCGAGCGCGAGACGGTCGCCCTGTCCCGCGAGGAAAGCGTCCGCCCGCAGCCGGTGCGCTACCTCAACCGCCTGTCCGACCTCCTGTTCGTGCTGGCACGGGTGCTGGCGCGCGCCAGCGGCCACGGCGAGGTCACCTGGCGCCACGAGCGCCGCAAGGCCGCCCCGGAATCGCCCCCGGGCCACGGCGGCTGAACCGCGGGCCCGCGTGCATTGCCGCTGCACGGGCGTTGCGGCAAGCTAAACGCCGTTTCGCCTGATGGACGCCCGCGTGCGCAAAGCCCTCCGACTGCTCCCGCTGCCGGCCTGCATCGCCTTCTCCCTCGCGGCCCACGCGGCCGACGACCGGCCCGAGACGTGGAAGCTCTGCCCCGTCCAGGACGCCGTGCCTGCGTTCAGCGACGCCCAGCAGCCCGTCGCCGCGAATCCCGACCGCATCGACCAGCCGACCGACATCGAGGGCGACACGCTCAGCGGCACCGAGGACCAGCGCCAGTTCGAAGGCAACGTCGCGCTGCGCCGCGGCGACCAGTTCCTCGGCACCGACAAGCTTACGTACGACAGCGAGACCGGCCATTACGTCGCCATCGGCCGGGTGCGCTACCAGGACGCGGGCATGCGCCTGGTCGCCGACAAGGCCGAGGGCAACCAGGAAAGCGACACCCACGACATCAGCAACGTGCGCTACCAGCTGGTGTCGCGACGCGGCAACGGCGGCGCCGACCACATCGAGATGCACGGCGCCGAGGGCACGCTGTACGGCGCGACCTACTCCACCTGCCCGCCGGACGCGCGCAGCTGGGAACTGCGCGCGCAGCAGATCGACGTGAACACCGACACCGGCATGGGCGTCGCCCACGACGCGACCCTGCGCGTGGGCAAGGTGCCGGTGCTGTACGTGCCGTGGTTCGCCTTCCCGATCGACGACCGCCGCCGCACCGGCCTGCTGTACCCGGGCATCGGCTCGTCGAGCCGCAACGGCTTCGACTACCGGCAGCCGATCTACCTCAACCTCGCGCCCAACTACGACGCCACGATCACGCCGCGGCTGATGACGGCGCGCGGCCTGCAGATCGGCGGGCAGTTCCGCTACCTCACCGACAATGGCCGCGGCACGATCGAAGCCGAGTTCCTGCCGTCGGACCGGCTCACGAGCCGCGAGCGCGACGAGGAGACCGCCGAGTTCCTCGCCAACAAGTACCCGCTCGCGAACCGCCGCGCCGACGACCGCGCGCACTTCCACTTCCAGGGCCTGCAGAAGCTCTCCGCCGAGTGGACCGCACGCGCCAACCTCAACTGGATCAGCGATCCGCGCTACCTCGAGGATTCGAGCAACAACGTCGACGGCCTGGCGCCGTTCTCGATCCGCAGCTCGATCGGCCTGTACGGCCAGGGCGAGTACTGGGAGGGCGGCATCATGGCCGACCACTCCGAGCTCGCCGACTACACGCTCAGCGACAGGAACCTGCCGCACGACCGCCTGCCGCGCCTCTGGTACAGCTGGGACCGGCCGCTGCTGCCCTGGTTCGAGGCCGGCGTGGACGCCGAGGCGGTGCGCTTCCAGCATCCCGACGAGCCGGGCGGAAGCCGCGTCGACTTCGAGCCGTTCGCCAGCCTGCCGCTGGGCGGCGCCGCCTGGTTCCTGACGCCCAAGCTCGCGTGGCGCTACACCGCCTACCAGCTCGACGATGCGCTGGCGAAGAAGCTCGGCAACGACAACCCGAGTCGCAGCCTGCCGGTCGCCTCGCTCGACGCCGGCCTGTACTTCGACCGCAGCGCGACGATCGGCGGCACGCCGTTCCTGCAGACGCTGGAACCGCGCCTGTACTACCTGCGCGTGCCCTACCGCGACCAGTCGGGCCTGCCGCTCTTCGACACGCGGCCGATGACCTTCAGCTGGGGCCAGCTGTTCCGCGACAACCGCTACACCGGCGCCGACCGCCAGACCGACGCCAACCAGCTGACGCTGGCGGTGTCCACGCGGCTGCTGCGGCAGAGCGACGGCCGCGAGAAGCTGTCGGTCAGCCTGGGCCAGATCCGCTACTTCGACGAATCGCGGGTGACGGTGCCCGGCGAGGAACCGGTCGCCGAGGGCAAGTCGGCCTGGGTCGCCGACGCGAGCTACGCGGTCAACGACCGCTGGAGCATCGGCGGCTCCTACCAGTGGGATCCGAAGTACCGCCGCAAGGACCTCGCCAGCCTCCGCACCCGGTACCTGATCGGCGACGAGGGCGTCGTCAACTTCGGCTACCGCTACCGCCGCGACCTGCTCGAACAGGTGGACTTCAATTTCCTGTACCCGGTCTCGCCGTCGTGGAGCCTGGTCGGCCGCTATTACTACTCGATCAAGGACCGCCAGGTCCTCGA
>DASTWT010000135.1:0-2618 GCA_035765815.1 Luteimonas sp.
CGCGGCCTCGACGGCCGGTTCGCGGCGGCGCAGCACCGGCTCGAACGCATTGCCGAGCGGGGCACCTGAAACGAAGTCGGCTATTGTCGCGGGCGCGGCATCCCGCGTCAATTCAGGGGCTTGGAACAGGCCGGCGGTCGAAGCGTGGATGCCCGGGTCGGCGACCAGGTACCAGGCGGGCGGCAGGTGGATGGGGGTCAGCTGCTCGCCCACGCCCTCGGCCCAGGCGCTGTCGCCGCGGACGAAGACTGGCACGTCGGCGCCGAGGACCAGGCCCAGCTCCGCCAGACGGTCGACGCCCAGCGCGGTGCCCCACAGGGCGTCCAGGGCGACCAGGGCAGTCGCGGCATCCGAAGAACCGCCGCCGAAGCCGGCTCCGGCGGGAATGCGTTTTTCGACGAAGATGTCGGCGCCAAGCGGGCAATTGGATGCCGTTTTCAGCACGGTCGCCGCACGGACCGCGAGGTCGCACGATGCGTCCGTGCCGGCCGCCAGGTCGCCGTGGCGGACGATGCGGCCGTCTTCCCGCACCCGCAGGCGGAGGGTGTCGCCCCAGTCCAGGAGGCGGAACACGGTCTGCAGCAGGTGGTAGCCGTCCGCGCGGCGGCCGACGATGCGCAGGAACAGGTTGAGCTTCGCCGGCGCGGGCCAGGACGACCAGTCCGCTTCGGGATCCGGGTTCACGGCCAGGCCTCGCCCTGGGCCCAGGCGTCGACGACGAGCCGGACCCGGGCCGGGTCGCGGCTGGCGGTCACGCGCATCGGCAGCTCGATGCCACCGGCCTGCGGGCGCCAGTCGGCGTAATCCAGGGTCCAGCCGTCCTGTTCCAGGCGCGCGAGGCGCCCGTCGGCCGAGAACGCCAGCCGGGCGTCGCCACCCGTCGCTCGCGCGCCGCGCACCCAGCGCGACAGCGCCGCGACCGGGATTTCCCAGCCGGTCGCCTCGCGCAGCAGCGCGGCGGCATCCGCGCCGTGGCGCGTGCCCCCTTCGAGGCCCTCAAGCCGCGCGTCGCCCGGGCCGCCGGCCAGGCGCCACCCCTGGCGGGTGACCGGCGCGCTGAGCACGACTTCGAACGCGGGGCCGCGCTGCGTCCACTCCAGGCGGCCGCTGCCGCCGCGCGTGCCGTTGGTGAGGGCGACGCGGCCCTCGAGGTGCCAGTCGGGCATCGCGGCGAGCGCCGCTTCCCGCGCTTGCTGGCGCGCGACCGCTGCGGCCTGCTCCGCAGGCGGCAGCGGCGGCGTGCGCACCGGGGCGACCGCGCAACCGGCCAGTGCGGCGAACCCGATCGCGAGCACCGCGGCGAGCGTCGCCCGGCGGTTCATGCGCCGGTCTTCTCGAGCGCGCGCTGCAGCGCGCGGTTGGACGGATCGAGCTTGCGGCTCTCGTCGAACCAGCGGCGCGCCGCTTCGTGGTCGCCGGTGACCCAGGACACTTCGCCCAGGTGCGCGGCGATCTCCGGGTCCTTCTGCAGCGCGTAGGCGCGGCGCAGCTGCACCAGCGCTTCCTCGTTGCGGCCGAGGCGATAGAGCACCCAGCCGTAGCTGTCGATGATCGCGGCGTTGTCGGGCTCGGCCACGCGCGCGCGGTCGATCAGCTCCAGCGCCTCGGTGTAGCGCGTGGTGCGGTCGGCGAGCGTGTAGCCCAATGCATTCAGGGTGGCGACGTTGTCGGGCTCGGCGACGAGGATGCGGCGCAGGTCCGCCTCGGCCCGCGTGATGTCGTCGCGGCGCTCCCAGGCCAGGCCACGCGCGTAGAGCAGCGCGCTGTCGTCGGGGAAGGCGGCGAGCCCGCGCGCGTAGGCGTCCAGCTCGCCCGCGTCGTCGCCGTCGTCGTTGCGCAGCTCGGCCTCCAGCAGGTACGCGTCGCGGCGCGTGTCGTCGTCGGCTTCGGCCTGCGCCTCCAGCGCCTTCAGGCTCGCGTACGCCTCGTCGCCGCGATGCAGCGCGTGCAGCACGCTGGCGGCGCGCAATGCCGCGTCCCAGCGCTCGTCCCCGCCCGGCACGCCCTGGTACCACCGCAGCGCGTCCTCGCGCCGTTCGAGGAATTCCGCGACCTGGCCGAGCAGCAGGCGCCGCGCCGGATCGGGCTTCGCCGAGTCGCGCAGCAGCGCCTCGTACAGCGCGGAGAGCGCTTCGCGGTCGCCGGCGCGCGCCAGGAGCGAGGCGCGCAAGCGGTAGCTGCGATCGTCCTGCGCGCCGCGCGCGAGCACCTCGGCCGCGGCCTTCGCGTCGCCCATCGCTTCGTATTCGGCGGCGACGGACAGGCGCAGGCCGCTGCTCGCGCGGGTGGCGGCCTCGAGCCCGGCGAGCACGGCGCGCGCCTCGTCGGGCTTGCCGTCCTCGCGCAGCTGGCTGGCGTGCAGCAGCGCGACGCGCGGCTCGCCGGGGAAGCGTTCGATGACCTGCGCGACGATGCGCGAAGCCAGCGCCCGATCGTCGAGCTTCTGCGCCAGGCCGCCGAATGCCAGCCAGGCCTGCAGCTGGTCCGGCAGGCGCTCGCGGGTGACGGCATCGGCGACGAGCGTCGCGGCGAGCTTCGGGTTGCGTCCGCTGTCGAGCGCCGAGAGCGCGTAGCGCCAGCCGTCGGCCTGGCCGGCGTCGAGCAGCGCCGCGAATTCG
>DASTWT010000136.1:0-2753 GCA_035765815.1 Luteimonas sp.
ATCGGCAACTCCGTTCTGGTCGAGACGGTCTTCGCCCGGCCGGGACTCGGCAAACTGATGGTCGGCGCCGCCAATCAGCGCGACTACACGATGCTGCAGGCGGTGATGGTGATCTACGCCTCGATCATCATCGCAATCAACATCGTGGTCGATATCGTCTACACGTTCGTCGATCCAAGGATCAGGTACGACTGATGGCCGGAACCGCGAACCCTGCCGCCGCAATCGACGCGGTTCCGCGCGGCCTCGGCGGCGCGAACGAGGTCGCGCTGGTCTCCCAGCGGCAACGCGCCTGGCGCGCCTTCCGCAGCAACCGCGCGGCCGTCGTCGGTCTCGGCCTCGTCGTCGCGGTCGTCTTCGTCGCCCTCTTCGCGCCGGTCATCGCGCCGTACGATCCGAACACGCAAAGCACCATCAACCGCCTCGCCCCGCCGAGCGCCGAACACTGGCTGGGCCGTGACGACTTCGGCCGCGACATCTTGTCGCGCGTCATTTACGGCGCGCGCATCGCGCTGCTCGTCGGCGTGCTTTCCGTGGCGTTCGGCGGCGTCCTCGGCACGGCGATCGGCATCGTCGCCGGCTATTTCCGGGGCAGGCTCGACACGCTGCTGATGCGCCTCATCGATATCCTCCTGTCCTTCCCGGACCTCATCACCGGATTGCTGGTGATGGCGGTGCTCGGCGCCGGGCTGCCCAAACTGATCGTCGCCATCGGTCTCACGATCGCGCCACGCTTCGCCCGGATCGCCTACGGGCCGACGCTGGCCGTCAAGGAAAAGGAGTTCGTCGAAGCCGCGAAGGCGCTGGGGCAAAACAACCGTCGCATCCTGATGCGGCACATCCTGCCGAACATCTCCGGCGAACTGGTCGTGCTCGCCAGTCTCTGGACGGCCTCGGCGATCCGGCTGGAGGCGAGCCTCAGCTTCATCGGTCTCGGCGTCAAGCCGCCGACCGCCACCTGGGGCCAGATGATCCGCGACGGCGTCACCTATCGGACGGACCTTCCCCTGTTCAGCCTCGCGCCCGGCGTCGCCCTTCTGATCACCGTCTTCGCCTTCAATCTCGTCGGCGACGGCCTGCGCGACGTGCTCGACCCCCGCTCCCGCTCATAGCGCCGCAACGCGCCACGCCCGATCAAGGCGCCCCTGCGGCCGGCGGGAACGGCGCCCGACATGACCGTTCGACCGGCCGCGGCAAATCGCGAAGGATCGGGCGCCGGCGCCGGGTGCGCGTCAAAGTTTGCGGGCGGGGTTTGGTAGGGGCACGGCATGTGTTGGCGCGTGTAAGGTTATCCCTGCACGTGCGAACAGGAGGTTTGCCCCTACCAGGAGTCGCCGCCATGCCCCGCGCCCTTCCCGTCGATCTCCGACAGACGATCGTCGAACGCCACCTGGCCGGCGTGCCGCTGGCCGCGATTGCGACCGAGTTCGCGCTGTCCGCCTGGACCGTGCGCGCCGTCTGGCGACGCTACCGCGATCGGGGCGTGGCGGGCTTAGCTCCCGACTACGCCGCGTGCGGACGGCCGGGGCCGCGACTGGCGGAACCGGTCTATACCGCGGCGTTGGCGCTGCGCCGGGCCCATCCCGGCTGGGGCGCCGGGTTGATCCGGACGGAATTGGCCGCGCGGTTGCCGGATCAGGCGTTGCCCCACGTCGCGACGCTGCGCCGCTGGTTTCGTGCGGCGGGGCTGACGCGCCCGGCGCCGCCGCCGCGGTCGCCCGATCCGCCGCGCAGCCAGCAGCCGCATCAGCGCTGGCAACTCGACGCCACCGAACAGATCGCCTTGGCCGATGGGGCGCGGGTGAGTTGGGTGGCGGCCAGCGACGAAGCGACGGGGGCGATGTTGGGCGCGGTCGTTTTTCCCCTCCGGGCAGTGGGGGCAGGTCGATCGCCAGGCGGTCCAGACGGCGTTGCGCGGCTGGTTTGCCCGCTGGGGGCTGCCCGACCACCTGCGCGTCGACAATGGCACGCCTTGGGGCGGCTGGAGCGATGTGCCGCCCGATCTGGCGTTGTGGGTGCTCGGCTTGGGCGTCGGCATGGTCTGGAACCGCCCCCGGCATAGCCAAGGCAATGCCGTCATCGAACGCGCCCATGGCGTCTGCCAACGCTGGGTCGAACCGGCCACCTGCCGCAGCCTCGCCGAGTTGCAAGCGCGGCTGGATTACTTCACCACGCTGCAGCGCGAACGCTATCCCGGCCACGATGGGCAGAGCCGCCTGGCCCGCTTCCCGGCCTTGACGACGAGCGGGCGCCCCTACGCGCCGGTCCAAGAAGCCGAGCAGTGGGACGAGCAACGGGTCTGGGCCTGGCTGGCCCGGCGCGTCTGGACCCGTCGCGTGGACCAAGTCGGCCGCATCTCGCTGGCCAATCGGCCGCTTGGCATCGGCCGCCGGTGGGCGCGGCAGGAGGTGACGGTGCGGTTGGCGGTGGTCGACGGCGCCCCGCAATGGATCATTCACGATGCGCAGGGCGCGCTCCTGCGCGCCCACCCCGCGCCCGAACTCAGTCGCGACCGCATCATCGCCCTCGCCGTCTCCCGCCGGCGCGTCCGCCCGCGCCGGCCCCGGGGCAAACCTCCTGTTCGCTCGCAGGGATAACCTTACGCGCGCCAACATCCCGCCTCGCCCCCACGCTTCGCTGCGAGGCGCCGATCCGAGCATGAACGCTGAGCGCTGTTCCTTCGTATGCTCGGTTCACAATTTTGGCGTGATGAGTTGGAGCTGCGTTCGGCCGACCAAGACGCGTCAGGGCCG
>DASTWT010000137.1:0-2551 GCA_035765815.1 Luteimonas sp.
ACCCATGGTCGGCCATCCCGCGAACCGGTTGCAGCAATGGCCGACCATGGGTCGGCTCTACGGATTGGCGACGCCGTGCGGCACATGGCCCGCGGCGACGTGGTCGCGCGCCGAGGCGATGTTGTGCTCCGAATCGTCGAAGAAGATGTCGGCGCCGAAGGCTTCCAGGAACGGTCCCTTGTCGCGGCCGCCGAGGAACAGCGCCTCGTCCAGGCGCACGCCCCACTCGCGCAGGGTGCGGATGACGCGCTCGTGGGCCGGCGCCGAGCGCGCGGTGACCAGCGCGGTCCGGATCGGCGCCGCATCGCCGGCGGGGAACGCGGCCTGCAGCCGGTGCAGCGCGTCGAGGAAGTTGCGGAACGGCCCGCCCGACAGCGGCTCGCGCGCGCGCTCGCGCTCGTGGCGGCCGAAGGCCTCGACGCCCTGCTCGCGCGACACGCGCTCGCTCTCGTCGCCGAAGATCACCGCGTCGCCGTCGAAGGCGATGCGCAGCTGGTCGTGCCGGTGGGCCGGCGCGGGCGACGGCAGGATGGTCGCCGCCGCGACACCGGCTTCCAGCGCGCGCCGCACGGACTCCGGGTTCGCCGACAGGAGCAGGTCCGCGCCGAAGGACGTGGCGTAGGGCCAGGTCGGGGCGCCCGAGGTGAACGCCGCGCGGCGGATGTCCAGCCCGTGGTGCTGGATCGAGTTGAAGATGCGCAGCCCGGTGTCCGACGAGTTGCGCGACAGCAGGATGACCTCGACCCTGGGCGCGCCCTCCGCGCCTCCCCCGGCCGCCGCCGGTGCCAGCGCATTGAGCGCGAGCAGCTTGCGCACCAGCGGGAACGCGATGCCCGGCGCCAGCACCTCGTCCTCGCGCTCGCGCTGGAAGGCCTGGTAGGCCGCGATGCCCTCGCGCTCGAACAGCCCGTGGCTGTCCTCGAGGTCGAACAGCGCCCGCGACGAGATCGCGATCGTCAGCGGCCGGGCCACCTGGGATACGGACGGGAGGACGGGATCCATGCGCGCAGTATCGCCCATGCCCGTCCCGCCGGCTGAGACGCCACGCGCCGTCGCGCCCCTACTTCTTCTCCAGCAGCACGCGGACGACCGCGATCGCCACGTACAGCAGCGCCTGGGCGACGACGACCAGCACCGTTCCCGCGCCCAGGCCCTGGATGGCCAGGACGGTCACGACGATCGAGGCCAGCGCCCACCACATGCCGTGGTCGCGCGCGTCGCCGTTGCGCGCCTCGTGCCTGCCCATCGCGAAGAACAGCCACGCGCAGGCGAAGCCGATGATCCAGTTGGCCGACAGGAACGGCATCCCGACGCCTCAGGCGACGAACTGCTCGGCGAGGATGCGTTCCTCGAGGTTGTGCTCCGGATCGAACAGCAGCGTCACCGTGCGCTCCGCCGCTTCGCGGATCGTGACCTCGACCACGTCGCGCACCTCGTGCGAATCGGCGGTGGCGCTCACCGGTCGTTTGTACGGGTCGAGCACGCGGAACTTCACTTCCGTGTCCGCCTTCAGCAGCGCGCCGCGCCAGCGCCGCGGCCGGAACGCGGCGATCGGCGTGAGCGCGACCACGCGCGAACCCAGCGGCAGGATCGGCCCGTGCGCCGAATAGTTGTAGGCGGTGCTGCCCGCGGGCGTGGCGAGCATCACGCCGTCGCAGATCAGTTCGTCGAGCCGCGGCTTGCCGTTGAGGTCGATGCCGATGTGCGCCGCCTGCCGCGTCTGCCGCAGCAGCGACACCTCGTTGTAGGCGAGCGAGCCGGTGGTCGTGCCCGATTCGGTGAGGGCCAGCATCTCCAGCGGCCGCAGCACCGCCGGCTCCGCCGCGCGCAACCGGCGCAGCAGGTCTTCGGGGCCGAAGCTGTCCATCAACGCGCCGTGGTTCATCAGGAAGCCGACGCCGCCGTGCTTCATGCCGTACACCGGCTTGCCGAGCGCGCCGTGCCGGTGCAGCACCTGCAGCATGAAGCCGTCGCCGCCGAGCGCGACCAGCACGTCGGCGTCTTCCGGCGCCACGACGCCGTGGGCGCGCTGGAGCGCGTCCAGCGCGCCCTGCGCGCCGTCCGCCGGGCTGGCGAGGAAGGCGATGCGCGGGGCTTCGGGCAGGCCGGCGGTCGGGGCGCTCATCGCCCCGACTCTAACCGAATCCCGCGGACCCCGTCAGCCGCGCGAGGCCAGCTGCGACAGCCGCTGCACCGCCACCGAAGCCGTCGGGTAGTCCATCGCCTTCTGCGCCGCCAGCTCGTTGAGCATGGCCATGGTGAAGCGCAGCGACGCGTCGTCGCGGCCGAGCCAGTTGGCGACCTTCGCGCCCGCATCCTTGCCCGGCATCGACAGCACCTGGCCGGTGAGGATGCGCATCTGTGCACCCAGCTCGTCGCGCAGCACGCCGCGCGCGACCGCGTGCCAGCGGCCCTCGACCTTGAGCGCGTCGACCTGCCCTTGCAGCCACGGCAGGTTCAGCGCCTCGGCGAGGCGGTAGTAGGCCTTGGCCACCTCGACCGGGCGCATGCGGCGCTCGCGCGCCAGCTCGATCAGGTCCGCGCACGGCTC
>DASTWT010000138.1:0-11123 GCA_035765815.1 Luteimonas sp.
CGCCGAGATGAAGGCGCAGTCGCAGGGCGCGCTGAAGGGCATCCTCGGCTACACCGAGGACAAGGTCGTCGCCACCGACTTCCGCGGCGACGCGCGCACCTCGATCTTCGACGCCGAGGCCGGCATCGCGCTCGACCCGACGTTCGTGAAGCTGGTCGCGTGGTACGACAACGAGTGGGGCTACTCGAACAAGTGCCTCGAGATGGTCCGCGTCGTCGCGGGCTGACGCGCGCGCAGGAACGGCAGCCATGATCCCCGAAGCGCCCGGCGACTCTGCGCCGGGCGACGCGATTCCCACCCAGGAACAGCTCGCCGCGCTGGTCGACCGCTTCTACGACCGCATCCAGGCCCATCCCGAACTCGGGCCGGTGTTCAACGCCGCCGTCCACGACTGGCCCGAGCACAAGCGGCTGCTGACTTCGTTCTGGAGTTCGGTGGTCCTGCGCGCGGGCACCTACCGCGGCAATCCGATGCAGGCGCACCGGCCGCACCCGATCACCACCCGGCATTTCGTGCAATGGCTCGCGCTCTGGCGCGAAACCGCCGACGAGATGCTGTCGCCCGCGCAGGCGGAACTGATGCACGCCTACGCCGACCGCATCGGCCGCAGCCTGCGCTACGGGCTGGGCCTGCCGGAGCCGGGCGAAGGCCCGGTACCGCTGGGCCCGCGCGCGCCGCTGCTGCGCGGCTGACCGGCTCGGCGCGCCTAGCCGAACTTGCGCGGCCAGGCCTGCGCCCAATCGAAGCGCAGGTTGCGGCAGACGTAGATGTCGGGCGTCCGTGCTTCATCGTTGGCGACGCCATGGGGAACGCGGACGTGGCCGGCGACGACGCAGGTCGCGCGCGTCGTGCGCATGTGCGCGGCGTCGCTGCCGACGACGATCACGGTCGTGGGCGGCGGATCGCCGTAGCCGCGCGCCCAGAAGCTGTTGGCCTGGCTGATCGGCGGCGGCAGGCCGTAGCGCGGGCCCCAGCGTTCGATCGCGCCCGCCTCGCCGTAGTTGTTGGCGTAGATCGCGGTGCGCGCGCGTTCGGCTTCCGGCAGCGCGCGATGGACCGCGGCGACGGCCGCGACCAGCTCCGGCCAGCCCACGCGGTCGCGGAACTGCGGATGCATGGCCGCGGTGGCCTGCCACCAGGGCGAGCCGATGGGCGCCAGCGGCAGGGCGAACGCCGCGGTCGTCGCGAACGCGCCCGCCAGCCCCAGCGCGACTGCGCCGCGCGCCGCGAGCACCGCGCGCGGACGCAGGCGGCCGAGGCCGCGCTCGAGGCAGGCCGCGCCCGCCGCGAGCAGCACCGGGTAGGCAGGGGCGAGGTAATAGCTGCGCGCGTCGGCGAGCCAGTACAGCAGCAGCGCGGCCGCGTAGAACCAGGCCAGCGCGCGTGCCCTTGCCGCGTCCTTCGCGAACGCGAGCCAGGCCAGCCCGGCCACCCACAGCGGCAGCGTCAGCGGGTTCGCTCCGACGACCAGCTGCGCCGGCAGGAAATCCGCGGTCTGGCCCATGCGGATGTCGCGCGCGTGGATGTACTGCACGAAATCGAGGTAGACGAAGCCGTGCCGCCACTGCCACCACGCGTTCGGCGCGAACACCAGCAGCGACAGCGCCGCGCCCGCCCACGGCCAGGGCGTGGCGAGGTGGCGCCGCAATGGCGTCGCGAGCACCCCGGCCAAGATCGCGAGTGCGCAGACCAGCATCGTGTAGCGGGTCATCATGCCGAGCCCGATGACCGCGCCGAGCAGCAGCCACCGACGCCCGCTGCCGGCGTCGCCGACGCCGCCGTTGGCGATCCTCAGCAGCACCCAGCAGGCCAGCACCCACCAGAGGTAGTCGAGACCCGAATAGCTCAGCATCGTCCCCGAGACCATCGAGAACGGCGCGCAGGCGACGGCGATCGCGGCAACCGCCTGGGCGCCGCGCCCGCCGCCCAGCTCGCGCGCCATCAGCCCCGCGAACAGCGTCGCCAGCGCCTGCGCCAGCGCCGACGGCAGCCGGAACGCGGTGAGCGAATCGCCGAACAGCTGCATCGACACGTGCGCGAGGAACGAGGTCACCGGCGGATACGCCACGTAGCCCCAGGCGAGCCGGCCCGCGTCGGACAGGAACGCCAGCTCGTCGCGGTCGAAGCCGTAGCGGCCGGCGTAAAGCACGTGCAGCAGCAGCCGCGCCAGGGCCAGCCCCAGCAGGACGCCTGTCGCCACGCGCGGCAGGCGGTCGCGCGGCAGCGCGGCAGGCGGCTTCGGCATCGTGCGGGCTCCCCGTTTTCCCCGGCCGCAGCTTACCCGAGGGCGGCGCGCGGGCGCGCGCGCCGGATTTGCCGCGAAAGGGCCCGGCCGCGACAATTGCGGCCTCGCGACTGCCCCGGATCGACATGACCATCCAGCGAATGACCGACCTCGACCTGCGCGGCAAGCGCGTGCTCATCCGCGAGGACCTGAACGTGCCGATCTCCTTCGAGGGCGGCGGAGACGCCGGCCACATCACCTCGGAGCTGCGCATCGACGCCGCGCTGCCGACGCTGCGCATGGCGCTCGACGCCGGCGCGGCGGTGATGGTGATGTCGCACCTCGGCCGCCCGAAGGAAGGCGCGTGGAGCCAGGCCGATTCGCTCGCGCCGGTGGCGAAGCGGCTCTCGCAACTGCTGTGCCGCGACGTGCCGTTGCTCCGCGACTACCTGGACGGCGTGGAGGTCGCGCCGGGCCAGATCGTGCTGCTCGAGAACTGCCGCATGAACGTCGGCGAGAAGGCCGACGACGAAGCATTGTCGAAGCGCTATGCCGCGTTGTGCGACGTCTTCGTCATGGACGCGTTCGGCACCGCGCACCGCGCGCAGGCGTCGACCCATGGCGTGATCCGCCAGGCGAAGCAGGCCTGCGGCGGCCCGCTGCTGATGGCCGAGGTCGACGCGCTCGCCAGGGCGCTCGACGAGCCGGCGCGACCGCTGCTCGCGATCGTCGCCGGCTCCAAGGTCAGCACCAAGCTCGAGCTGCTGTCGTCGCTGGTCGGCAAGGTCGACCAGCTGATCGTCGGCGGCGGCATCGCCAACACGTTCATCGCCGCCGAGGGCTTCGGCGTCGGCAAGTCGCTGTACGAGCCCGACCTGGTGGACACGGCGAGGAAGATCATGGCGGACGCGCGCGCGCGGCGCCGACATCCCGGTGCCCACCGACGTCGTGGTCGCGCCGGAGTTCAAGGCCGACGCGCCCGCGACGGTGAAGGCGGTCGGCGCGATCGACGAAGGCGACATGGTCCTCGACATCGGCCCGGAGACCGCGCAACGTTACGCCGCGATGGTCCGCAAGGCCGGCACGGTGGTGTGGAACGGCCCGGTCGGCGTGTTCGAGTTCGACGCCTTCGGCAAGGGCACCGAAACGCTGGCGCGCGCGATCGCCGCCTCGGACGCGTTCTCCATCGCCGGCGGCGGCGACACGCTCGCGGCCGTCGACAAGTACGGCATCGCCGGGGACATCTCCTACATCTCCACCGGCGGCGGCGCGTTCCTCGAATTCCTGGAAGGCAAGACGCTGCCGGCCGTGGCCGCGCTCGAAGCCCGCGGCTGAGCCGTCCCGGCCGCGGGGTGCGCCTCCCGCAACCGCGGCGCTGTGCTAGCGTTCCACGCATGACGACGCAACGCCGCCGCACCCGCATCCTCGCCACGCTCGGCCCCGCCACCGACCCGCCGGGCATGCTCGACGCGCTGCTGCGCGCGGGCGTCGACGTGGTCCGCCTCAACTTCTCGCACGGCGACCCATCGGCGCAGGTCGCGCGCGCGCAGGCCGTGCGCGAGGCCGCGGCGCGCGTCGGCGCCGAGGTCGGCATCCTCGCCGACCTGCCGGGGCCGAAGCTGCGCATCGAGCGCTTCGCCGCCGGCAAGGTGCAGCTGCGCGCCGGCGCCCCGTTCGACCTCGTCGCCAGCGCCGACGCGCCGCCGGGCGACGAGCGCCAGGTCGGCATCAGCTACCTCGGCCTGCCGCGCGACGTGCGCCCCGGCGACACCCTCCTGCTCGACGACGGCATGATGCAGCTGCGGGTGGAGCGCGTGGAGGGCGAGCGCATCGCCACCACCGTCCTCAACGACGGCGCGCTGTCCGACCGCAAGGGCCTGAACCGCCTGGGCGGCGGCCTCTCGCTCGGCGCGCTGACGGACCGCGACCGCGAACTCATCGCGGTCGCGGCGGAGCTCGGCGCCGACTTCATCGCCGTCTCCTTCTGCCGCAACGCGGCCGACATGGAGGAGGCGCGCGCGATCGCGCGGGGCCACGGCAGCGACGCCGCGCTGTGCGCGAAGATCGAGCGCACCGAGGCGATCGAGAACCTGGCCGAGATCATCGAGGCCTCCGACACCGTGATGGTCGCCCGCGGCGACCTCGGCGTGGAGATCGGCGACGCCGAGCTGCCCGGCCTGCAGAAGAAGATCATCCGCGAGTCGCTGGCGCTCGGCAAAGTGGTCATCACCGCCACCCAGATGCTGCAGTCGATGGTCGACAGCCCGATCCCGACCCGCGCGGAAGTGCTCGACGTCGCCAACGCCGTCATCGACGGCACCGACGCGGTGATGCTTTCGCAGGAAACGGCCGCCGGCAACTTCCCGCTGAAGGCGGTGGAAGCGATGGCGCGCATCTGCCTCGGCGCCGAGAAGCAGTTCGAGATGGACACCGACTTCGAGCGCGCGCAGCGCGACCTGCAGCGCGCCGACCAGGCGATCGCGATGGCGGCGATGTTCCTGTCCGAGCACATCGGCGTGCGCGCGATCGTGGCGATGACCGAATCCGGCGGCACCGCGCGCTACCTCTCGCGCTACCGCTCCAACGTGCCGATCTACGGCCTCTCGCGCCATCCGGGCGCGCGCCGGCGCATGGCCCTGATGCGCGACGTGGTGCCGGTCGCCTTCGACAGCCGCGGCCTGGCCACCCGCGAGGCGGCCCGCGAGTCGCTTAAGGCGCTGTTCAGCCTCGGGCTGCTGGCCGAGGGCGACCGCGTCGTATTCACGAGCGGCGACCACATGGAACACCACGGCGCCACCAATACCTTGCGCCTGCTGCAGGTCGGCGCCGGCGGCGCCGCGGAGGGCCTCGGGGAGATTTGACCGGCCCGTTTGCCGGTGCTATCAAGCCGGTACGACAATTTCGATGGGGAGCATCGTCATGCGCGCACGCAACATCCTCTTCGTGGCGCTGGTCGCCACCATGCTGCCGGCCTTCGCGGACAACCGGATCCGCATCGCCGACGAAGGCAAGATCGGCGACGCGTGGTCGCCCGTGCCCGCCACCCAGCTCATGCCCCCGTATCCGGACCAGTACGCGAAGGACCCCGAGGAGGTCTGCCTCGTGGTCGGCTACCTCGTGAACGCCGACGGCACCACCTCGGACTTCTCGCTGCTGAAGTCCTGGGCGTCCGGCAGCAATTCCCGCAGCCGCAAGGATTTCTGGACGGCCTTCGCCGACCTGTCCTCGCGCGCGCTGGCCCAGTGGAAGTACACGCCGAAGGATCCCGCGACGGCCAAGCCGGTCTACACCGCGGCGACCTTCGTGTTCGGCAAGCCCGCCTCCGCGGCCGAGACCAAGACGCACTGCGAGGTCTCCGACCTCACCGAACGCCTGGCCGAGCTCCGGTACAACGGCCGCGCCGGCCGGATGATGGCGAAGGGCATCTACAGCAAGCTCGACATCGACCCGGGCGTGGAAGAGCGGATGCGGCAGCGCTCCGTGACCTGGAAGGAGGAAACCGACCAGGGCCAGGCGGCGCACAACACCGCCAACGAGCGGGTCGCCGAATCCAACATGGGGTCGAACAAGAATTGATGGGGATGGTCGGGATGAAACACGCGCACGTTCGAACATTGCTCTTCGCGGCGCTCGCCGCCGCGGCGTTGCCCGCCATGGCGGCGGGCAACGACAGGATCCGGATCGCCAACGAAGGCCAGATCGGCGACCAGTGGTCGCTGGTGCCCGGGACCCAGCTGATGCCGCCCTATCCGGAGGCCTACGCCAAGGATCCCGAGCAGGTGTGCATGGTGATCGGCTACCTGGTGAACGCGGACGGCACCACGTCCGACTTCGCCTTGCTGAAGTCCTGGGCCTCGGGCAGCAACGCGCGCTCCCGCGGGGATTTCTGGGGCGACTTCGCCGACCTGGCGTCGCGCGCGGTGGCGCAGTGGCGGTACAGCCCGAAGGACCCGGCTTCGGCCAAGCCGGTGTATACGTCGACGACCTTCGTCTTCGGGAACGTGGACGACGCCCTCGAGACGAAGACCCACTGCGAGGTGGCCGACCTCTCCGACCGGCTGGCCGAGCTCCGTTATGACGGGCGCGCGGGGCGGATGATGTCGCAGGGCATCTTCGGGCAGCTGGACATCGACCCCTACGTGGACGAGCGCCGGCGGCAGCAGGCGATCGCGCAACGGGAGATGGACGACAAGATCCGCGAGACCAACGCGGTCCGCGAGAACAACCAGAGCCAGATGACCGAGCACGTGGACCGGCGGGCGGGCAGGTAAGCCGCCCCTGCGGGGCGCCCGGCGCCGGACCGGGCGGGCGCCCGGCAGCTATAATCGGCGGCTTCCCGCAGCCACGGACCCGCCATGAGCATCGAACAGCTTGCCGAGACCGCCCGCGCCATGGTCGCCCCGGGCAAGGGCATCATCGCGATCGACGAATCCACCGGCACCATCGCCAAGCGCTTCGCCGGCGTGGGCGTGGAGAACACTGAGGAAAACCGCCGCGCCTACCGCGAGATGCTGCTCGCGACCCCGGGCCTGGGCGAACACATCTCCGGCGCGATCCTGTACGACGAGACCCTGCGCCAGTCGACGAAGGCCGGCGTCCCGTTCGCGAAGCTCATGGCGCAGAACGGCATCATCCCCGGCATCAAGGTCGACAAGGGCGCGATGCCGCTGGCCGGTTTCCCGGGCGAGCTGGTCACCGAGGGCCTCGACGGCCTGCGCGAGCGCCTGAAGGAGTACTACGGCCTCGGCGCGCGCTTCGCCAAGTGGCGCGCGGTCATCAACATCGGCGAGGACATGCCTTCGGGCACCTGCATCGAGGCCAACGCGCACGCGCTCGCGCGCTACGCCGCGCTGTGCCAGGAGCAGGGCCTGGTGCCGATGGTCGAGCCCGAAGTCATCATGGACGGCGACCACGACATCGAAACCTGCTTCGAGGTGACCGAAGTGGTGCTGCGCTCGCTGTTCGACGCGCTGTTCAACCAGAACGTGATGCTCGAGGGCACGATCCTGAAGGCGTCCATGGTCGTGTCCGGCAAGGACTGCGACGAGCAGGCCAGCGTCGAGGAAGTGGCCGAGTCGACCCTGATGTGCCTGAAGTCGGCGGTGCCGGCGATCCTGCCGGGCATCGTGTTCCTGTCGGGCGGCCAGAGCGACGAGGACGCCACGGCGCACCTCGACGCCATGAACCGCATGGGCCCGAACCCGTGGCCGCTGAGCTTCAGCTACGGCCGCGCGATGCAGTCCGCGGCGCTGAAGATCTGGGCGCAGGACATCCACGCGAACGTCGCCAAGGCCCAGGCCATGGTCCTGGAGCGCGCGCGCGACAACGGCCTGGCCGCGCTCGGCCGCTGGTCGAAGGCGGCCTGATCCGCCGCCCACGCCCCGCGTAACGCACGCGGGGCGGTTCCGGTTGACCCGTCGCCCCGTGCGGCGGGCAGGCCCGATGGCATACGCGGGCTGTCACGGCCAATCGCTAGAATCGGCGGTCCCATGACCGAGATGCCGATCGCCATGCCGCCACGCTCGTTGCAAGCGCTTCCGGCCGCAGCCGGGCTGGCCGCAGCCGTCCTTGCGACCGCCGTCCTCGCACTGGCCGGGTGCGGCGGCAAGCAGGCCCCGAAGGCGAAGCAGGAAGCGCCCGCGACCGTGACCACCACCCGGCTGCAGGCGCAGTCCTGGAACGACAGCCTCGAGGCGATCGGCACCGCCAGCGCGCGCGAATCCGTCGCGATCACGGCCAAGGTCAGCGACGTCGTCACCCGGCTCGCGTTCGACAGCGGCGAGCGCGTGCGCGCCGGCCAGCTGCTCGCCGACATGAACAGCGCCGCGCAACGCGCCGACGTCGCCGCCGCCCAGGCGCAGCTGCGCGACGCGGAGCAGCAGCTCCGGCGCGGCAGCGAGCTCGCCGCCGGCCAGCTCATCGCCAGCGGCCAGCTCGATACGCTGCGCGCCAACCGCGATGCCGCCGCGGCCGCGCTGCAGTCGCGCCGTGCCGCCGTCGCCGACCGCACCATCGTCGCGCCGTTCCCCGGCGTGCTCGGCCTGCGCCAGGTCAGCCCGGGCGCGCTGGTCACGCCGGGCACCGTGATCACCACGCTCGACGACACCAGCCTCATCCGCCTCGACTTCACCCTGCCGGAAGCGACGCTCGCGTCGCTGGCGCCGGGGCAGGCGGTCACGGCGCGCAGCGACGCCTATCCCGGCGAGTCCTTCGCCGGTCGCATCGCCGACATCGACAGCCGGGTCGATCCGCAGACGCGCGCGGTCAAGGTCCGCGCCGAGCTCCCGAACCCCGACGGGCGGCTGCGCCCGGGCATGCTGCTGCGCGTGTCGGTCGCGTTGCCGGCGCGGCGCGCGCTGGTGCTGCCGGAGCTGGCCGTGCAGCAGGAAGGCGACCGGAGCTACGTGTTCCGCGTCGCCGGCGGCGGCAAGGGCGATACGGTCGAAGAAGTGCCGGTCGTGATCGGCACCCGCCAGGCCGGCAAGGTCGAGATCCGGTCCGGCCTGCGCGCCGGCGACCGCATCGTCGTCGAGGGCACGGTCAAGCTGCGCCCTGGCAGCCATGTCGTCGAAGCCGGCACGACCGCCGGGGCCGGCGCCGCGCCATGAAGCTGTCCGACATCTCCGTCCACCGGCCGGTGTTCGCCACGGTGGTGAGCCTGCTGCTGATCGTGCTCGGCGTGATCTCGTTCACCCGGCTGCCGCTGCGCGAGCTGCCCGACATCGACCCGCCGGTGGTTTCCATCAGCACGACCTACACCGGCGCGTCCGCGGCGGTGATGGAGACGCGCGTCACCAAGGTGATCGAGGACGCGGTGTCCGGCATCGAGGGGGTGGACACGATCCGCTCCAACAGCCAGAACGGCACCTCGAACATCAACATCGAGTTCACCCTGCAGCGCGACATCGAGAGCGCGGCCAACGACGTGCGCGACGCGGTGAGCCGCGTGCTCGGCAACCTCCCGCAGGACGCCGATCCGCCGCGCATCCGCAAGGTGTCCAGCGATTCGGACGTCATCCTGTGGCTGAACCTCAGCGGCGGCGGCATGAACACGCTGCAGCTGACCGATTACGCCGAGCGATTCCTCGTCGACCGGCTGTCCACGGTGGACGGCGTCGCGCAGGTGCAGCTCGGCGGGGCGCAGGACTACGCGATGCGGATCTGGATCGACCGCGACGCGCTCGCCGCGCGCGGCCTGGCGATCTCCGACATCGAGAACGCGCTGCGCTCGCGCAACGTCGACATCCCGGCCGGTCGGCTCGAGTCGAACACGCGCGACTTCACCCTGCAGCTCGACCGCACGTTCCGCGACGCGACGGACTTCGAGGCGCTGCCGCTGGGGCAGGGCAGCGACGGCCACGTCGTGCGCCTGTCCGAGGTGGCGAAGGTCGAGCTCGGCTCGGCCGAGCGCCGCGCTTACTACCGCACCAACGGCAAGGAGCAGGTCGGCCTCGGCATCGTCAAGACGTCCACCGCCAACGACCTCGCCGTCGCGCAGGCGGTGAAGGAACAGATGGCGGAGATCAACCGCAACCTCCCGCAGGGCCTGCAGCTGGCGCTGACCTACGACGCGACCGTCTTCATCGATGTCGCCGTGCACGAGGTCTACAAGACGCTCGCCGAGGCGATCGTGCTGGTGCTGGTCGTGATCTGGCTGTTCCTCGGCAGCATCCGCTCCGCGCTGGTGCCCGCGGTGACGGTGCCGGTGTGCGTGATGGCCGCGTTCGTGCCGCTGCTGGCGTTCGGCTTCTCGATCAACCTGCTGACCCTGCTCGCGCTGGTGCTGTCGATCGGCCTGGTGGTGGACGACGCGATCGTGGTGCTCGAGAACATCCAGCGCCGCGCCGACCTCGGCGAGCCGGTCCCGGTCGCCGCGCTGCGCGGCACGCGCCAGGTCGGCTTCGCGGTGCTGGCGACGACCGCGGTGCTGGTCGCGGTGTTCCTGCCGATCGCGTTCCTGGAAGGCAACAACGGCCGCCTGTTCCGCGAGCTGGCGGTGGCGCTGGCGGGCGCGGTGGCGATCTCGTGCTTCGTCGCGCTGAGCCTGACGCCGATGATGTGCTCGGTGCTGGTTCGCCCGCACACCGACCCGCGCGGCATCAACGCCTGGATGGAGCGCAACCTGCGCCGCCTCGCCGCCGGCTACCGGCGCGCGCTGGACCGCTTCATCGCGTGGCCGTGGCTGTTCGGCATCGCGATGCTGGTCGCGCTGGCGCTCGCCTTCGGCCTGTTCAAGCTGGTGCCGCGCGAACTCGCGCCGAGCGAGGACCGCGGCTCCTTCAGCGTGTCCGCGAACGGGCCCGAGGGCGCCGGCTTCGACTACACCGTCGGCCAGATGAAGCAGGTCGAGGACGTGCTGATGAAGCGCGTGGGCGAGGGCAAGCCGATCGACCGCGTGCTCAGCCGCGTGCCCGGCAGCTACGGCGCGAGCGAGAACATGAATTCCGGCCGCGCCACGGTGATCCTGAAGCCGTGGGACGACCGCAGCGAAAGCACCGACGAGGTCGTCGAGGAGGTGCGCAGGGACCTGGCGAAGCTGCCGGGCGTGCGCGCGATCCCGCAGACCCGGCAGGGCCTGGTGCGCAGCGGCGGGCAGCCGCTGCAGGTGGTGCTGCAGGGTCCCGAGTATTCGCAGCTCGTCGCCTGGCGCGACAAGATGCTTGCGCGGATGGACGCCAACCCGGGCCTGTACGGCGCCGACGCCGACTACAAGGAAACCCGCCCGCAGATCCACGTGACCGTCGACCAGGCCAAGGCCGCCGACCTCGGCGTCACCGAGGAAGCGGTGGGCGAGGTGCTGCAGACGATGTTCGGCTCGCGCAGGATCACCACGTTCGTGCGCAACGGGCAGGAATACGACGTCATCCTGCAGTCCGCCGGCGAGCGGGCGACGCCCACC
>DASTWT010000139.1:0-21641 GCA_035765815.1 Luteimonas sp.
GTTGTCGAGGTCGAAGTCCTTCAGGTGCATCTTCGTGTGGAAGATGTTCTCCTGGTACACGTTCACGTCGAGCATCTCGTAGCGCGAACGCACGTTCTTGGCCAGGTAGTCCTGGATCGAGTTGATCTTGTGGTCGATGTAATGCTTGCGGCCCTTGATGTCGCGGGTGAAGCCGCGCACGCGGTAGTCCATCACCACGATGTCGGACTCGAGCGACTCGATCAGGTAGTTCAGGGCCTTCAGAGGCGAGATCACGCCGCAGGTGGCGACGTCGATGTCGGCGCGGAAGGTCGCGATGCCGTTGTCCGGGTGGGTTTCCGGATAGGTGTGCACCGTGATGTGCGACTTGTCGAGGTGCGCGACCACCGCGTCGGAGATCACGCCCTTGGCCTGCGACCTGTCGACCACCGGCTGCTCGGAGATCAGGATGGTCACCGACGCGCCCTGCGGATCGTAGTCCTGGCGGGCCACGTTCAGGATGTTCGCGCCGATGATCTCGGCCACGTCCGTGAGGATCTGGGTGAGCCGGTCGGCGTTGTATTCCTCGTCGATGTACTCGATGTAGCGCCGGCGCTGGTCCTCGGACACGGCGTAGCACACGTCGTAGATGTTGAACGAGAGCGCCTTGGTCAGGTTGTTGAAGCCCTGCAGTTTCAGGCGGGGCAACGGCTTGACGAGCGGCATCGGCGTTCCGGCGGAGGGGCAAGGGGCGGATTATGGGCCAAAACGCCCGGGGGCGCCCCCGCGCCCCGTGCCCGGTTTGCCGCCGGCCGGGCAAGGCACTACCCTCGCACGTCGACACCTCATGGATCGGACGCCCATGTCCCCCGCCTTGCAGGGCCTGCACCGCCAGACCGGCAACAATCCGCTCGCGCCCGACGCGGCGACGATCGAGCGTTTCCTCGGCTATTGCCACCGGCGGCGCTATCCGCCGCGCACCGAGGTGTTCCGCCCGGGCGATCCGGCGGGCACGCTCTACTACGTGATCAGCGGCTCGACCAGCATCATCACCGAGGAGGACGACGGCCGCGAACTCGCGCTCGGCTACTTCGGCGCCGGCGAGTTCGTCGGCGAGATGGGCCTGTTCATCGAGTCCGACCGGCGCGAGGTGATCCTGCGCACGCGCGTGCCCTGCGAGCTGGCGGAGATCGGCTACGACAAGCTGTACCAGCTGTTCGCCGGCCCGTTGCAGGCCGATGCGCCGAAGCTGCTGTGGGCGATCGGCGCGCAGCTCTCGCGCCGCCTGCTCGACACCAGCCGCAAGGCCGGACGCCTGGCCTTCCTCGACGTCACCGACCGCATCGTGCGCACGCTGCACGACCTCACGCGCGAGCCGGAGGCGATGACCCATCCGCAAGGCACGCAGCTGCGGATCTCGCGCCAGGAGCTCTCGCGCCTGGTCGGCTGCTCGCGCGAGATGGCCGGCCGCGTGCTGAAGAAGCTCGAGGCCGACGGCGTGCTGCACGCGCACGGCAAGACCCTGGTCCTCTACGGGACCCGCTGAGGCGATGGGAACCGCCGCCGCCCTCGCCGCCGGGAGCGCCCGCGTGCGACCGGCGGCGACCGGCGACGCGAGCGACGTCGCGCGGCTGCTCGGCCACCTCGGCTATCCCTGCGAGGACGCGGACGCCGCCGAGCGCATCGCGGTCGTGATCGCCGACCGCCGCCAGCACCTCCTGCTGGCCGAAGTCGACGGCGAGGCCTGCGGGCTGATCGCGCTGTACACGATGTATTCGCTCGCCCACGGCAGCGAACTGGCGCGGATCACCGCGCTGGTCGTGGCGCCGGAGCGCGCGCGCTGCGGCATCGGCCGCCTGCTGCTGCGCGAGGTGGAACAGCTGTCGCGGCGCCACGGCATCCATCGCATCGAGGTGACCAGCAACGCGCGCCGGGTCGATGCGCACGCGTTCTACCGCGGCTGCGGCTACAGCGACGACTCGCGGCGCTTCGTAAAGATGCTCTGCGACTGAGCGGCGTCAGGCCGGATCGCCGCCGCGCGACCCGCAACCCCAGTTCAGGATCGGCGTGCCTTCCGGCAGCACCCGGCGGAACAGCGCGATGCGCGACGGCTTCGGGTTCACCACCACGGGCCTGTTGGCGGCCTGCAGCAGCGGCAGGTCGGCGACGCTGTCCGAATACGCGATCTCGATGCGGTCGTAGCCGCGGTCCCAGATCATCCGCATCTTGTTGCGCGAATGGCAGTGCTCGGTGGTGACGTAGCCGCCGAGGAAGCGCTCGCCGAGGCTGCCGACGATCGGCAGGTCCTGGTGGGCGACGAAGTCGAGGATCGCGCGCGCCAGTTCCGGCGGCGCGCCGGTGGCGACGACCACGCGGTCGCCGGCGACGCGGTGGCGGTGCAGCACTTCCAGCGCCCTGGGCAACAGGCGCGCGCGGATCGCGGCCGCGTTCGCGGCGACGTAGGCGTCGATGAGCGCCTCGACCGGGCGCGATTCGCCCACGGTGCCCACCCACAGGAAGCCGGAGATGCCGCGGCGCCGCGTGGGCAGCCAGGCCACCAGCGGCAGCAGCAGCGGCGCGGCGAGCAGCGCGAGCGCGCGGCGCCACCAAGCGCGCTTGACCAGCCAGGACACGAAGTGCGCGCCGGAATCGCCGTCGTACAAGGTGTGGTCGAAATCGAACACCACCAGCTGGCGGTACGGCAGCGCGGCCTCGGCGAACGCGCTCATGCCGCGGCGCCCGCGGCGAAGAACAGGCGGTGCAGCGCCGCGCCCGGATCGGCCTCGCGCATGAACGCTTCGCCGACCAGGAACGTGCCGATGCCGGCGTCGCGAAGCCTGCGCACGTCGGCGGGCGTGGCGATGCCGCTTTCGGCCACGAGCCGGCGCCCGGGCGGCAGCATCGCGCGCAGGCGGATCGAAGTGTCGAGCGAGACCTCGAACGTACGCAGGTCGCGGTTGTTCACGCCCAGCAGCGGCTCGCGGCCCGCCGCGGACGGCACGCGCAGCGCGCGCTCCAGCTCGGCCGCATCGTGCGCTTCCACCAGCACGTCCATGCCGAGCGCCATCGCCTGCGCGGCGAGGTCGCGCAGCCGCGCATCGTCGAGCGCGGCGACGATCAGCAGGATGCAGTCGGCGCCGATCGCGCGCGCCTCGGCGACCTGGTACGGGTCGACGGTGAAGTCCTTGCGCAGCACCGGCAGCGCGCACGCGGCGCGGGCCTGCTGCAGGCTCGCCTCGCTGCCCTGGAAGAAATCGGCGTCGGTGAGCACCGACAGGCAGGCGGCGCCGCCGGCTTCGTAGCTGCGCGCGATCGCGGCCGGGTCGAAGTCGGCACGGATGACGCCCTTCGACGGGCTCGCCTTCTTCACTTCGGCGACGACCGCGGCCTCGCCCGCCGCCGCGCGCGCCTCGAGCGCAGCGGCGAAGCCGCGCGCGGGCGGCATCGCGGCGGCGCGCGCTTCGAGTTCGGCCTGCGGCACGCGGGCGCGCCGGGCGGCGACCTCCTCGCCCTTGCGCCGGAGGATGGTGTCCAGGATCGTGCTCATGCGGCGCCGTCGCCGGACGCGTCTTCGGGGCCGGCATAGGCGCGCTCGACCTTCGCCACGCGCACCTCGAAGTGCTGGTACCACAGCTTGCGGCCGCGGATGCGGATGGCCGCGTGGTCCGACTGGCGCTTCCAGGCGGCGATGGCGGCCTCGTCGCGCCAGTAGCTCACGGTGATGCCGAAACCCGCCGCGTCGCGCGCGCTGTCCACGCCGAGGAAGCCGGGTTGCTTCGCGGCCAGCTCCAGCATGCGGTCCGCCGCGGCGGCATAGCCGTCCGGATCCCACTCGTTGCGGCGCGACGCGAAGATCACGGCGTAGTACGGAGGTTCGGGGGTTCGGGCGAAATCCAGCGCGTCCATCTCGGGCTTGCGTGCGGCCTGGTCCCGATTCTAAGCCGGAACCGCCCCGTCCGGCGCCGGCCGGCGCGTCGCGGCGACGAAGGCGTCGAGGCGCGCGCGCGCGGCGCCGCTGGCGATCGCCGCCCGCGCCCGGGCGATGCCGTCGGCGATCGAGTCGGCGACGCCGGCCGCGTACAGCGCGGCGCCCGCGTTCAGCGCGACGATCTCGCGCGGCAGACCCGGCGCGTCGTCCAGCGCGCCCAGCAGCATCGCCTTCGACTCGGCCGCGTCGGCCACCCGCAGGTTGCGGGTGTGGGCCATGGCGATGCCGAAGTCCTCGGGGTGCACGTCGTACTCGCGCACCACGCCGTCGCGCAGCTCGCCGACGTAGGTGGCGGCACCGAGCGACAGCTCGTCCATGCCGTCGCGGCCCCACACCACCAGCGCGCGCTCCGCGCCCAGCGCCTGCAGCACGCGCACCTGGATGCCGACGAGGTCGGGATGGAACACGCCCATCAGCGTGTTCGGCGCATTCGCGGGATTGGCCAGCGGGCCGAGGATGTTGAACAGCGTGCGCACGCCGAGCTCGCGGCGCACCGCGGCGACCGCCTTCATTGCGGGATGGTGGAGCGGTGCGTACATGAAGGCCACGCCGGTTTCCGCCAGGCAGCGCGTCACCTGCGGTGGCTCGAGTTCGATGTCCGCGCCCAGCGCTTCCAGCACGTCGGCGGCGCCCGACTTCGACGACACGCTTCGGCCGCCGTGCTTGGCCACGCGCGCGCCGGCCGCCGCGGCGACGAACATCGACGCGGTCGAGATGTTGAACGTGTGCGCGCCGTCGCCGCCGGTGCCGACGATGTCGACCAGGTGCGTGCGGTCTTCCACTTCCACGGGGCGCGCGAATTCGCGCAGCACCGAAGCCGCGGCGGCGATCTCGCCGACCGTTTCCTTCTTCACGCGCAGGCCGGTGAGGATCGCCGCGGTCAGCGCCGGCGGCACCTCGCCGCGCATGATCGCGCGCATCAGGCCGACCATCTCGTCGTGGAAGATCTCGCGGTGCTCGATCGTCCGCTGCAGCGCCTCGCGCGGGTCGATGGTGGCGGTCATCGCGCGGCGCTCCCGGTTTTCAGGAAGTTCTCGAGCAGCGCATGGCCGTGCTCGGTGAGGATCGATTCGGGATGGAACTGCACGCCCTGGACCGGATGTTCGCGGTGGCGCAGGCCCATGATCTCCTCGACGCTGCCGTCCTCGTTCTCGGTCCAGGCCGTGACTTCGAGGGCGTCCGGCAGCGCCGTCCTGTCCACGACGAGCGAGTGGTAGCGCGTCGCCTCGTAGCCGTCCGGCAGGCCGGCGAACACGCCTTCGCCCTTGTGGCGGATCGGCGAGGTCTTGCCGTGCATGATCCGCCCGGCACGGACGACCTTGCCGCCGTAGGCCTGGCCGATCGCCTGGTGGCCGAGGCACACGCCCAGGATCGGGATGCGCGGCCCGAGCTCGCGCACCACGTCGAGCGAGATGCCCGCCTCGTCCGGCGTGCACGGCCCCGGCGAGATCACGATGCGTTCCGGCGCGCGCGCGGCGACCTGCGCGACGGTCAGCGCGTCGTTGCGCACGACCTCGACCTCCGCCCCCAGCGCCTGCAGGTACTGCACGAGGTTGAAGGTGAAGCTGTCGTAGTTGTCGATCACCAGCAACATGTCAAAGGCCCCTGGCCGCTTCGGCCACGGCGCGGAACAGCGCGCGGCCCTTGTTCATGGTTTCGTCCCATTCGGCGGCGGGATCGGAATCGTGGACGATGCCGGCGCCGGCCTGCACGTGCAGCCTGCCGTCCTCGATGACGGCGGTGCGGATCGCGATCGCGGTATCGGCGTCGCCCTGCCAGCCGATGTAGCCGATGGCGCCGGCGTAGACATTGCGCTTCAGCGGCTCGAGCTGCGCGATCAGTTCCAGCGCGCGGATCTTCGGCGCGCCGCTGACGGTCCCGGCGGGGAACGTGGCCCGCAGCACGTCGGCGTACGTGAGGCCCGGCCGCAGGGTGCCGGTCACCTCGCTGACGATGTGCATGACGTGGCTGTAGCGCTCGATGCCGAAGCGCTCGCCCACTTCGACGCTGCCGGGTTCGGCGATGCGGCCGACGTCGTTGCGGCCGAGGTCGATCAGCATCAGGTGCTCGGCGCGCTCCTTCGGATCGGCGAGCAGCTCGGCTTCCAGCGCCGCGTCCTGCGCGGGCGTCGCGCCGCGCGGCCGGGTGCCGGCGATCGGGCGCACGGTGACGGTGCCGCGGCCGGCGTCGTCGTATTCGAGCCGAGCGAGGATCTCGGGCGAACTGCCGACGACCTGGGTGTCGCCGATGTCGAGGAAATACATGTACGGCGACGGGTTCAACGCGCGCAGCGCTCGGTACACGTCGACCGGCCGCGCCGCAAACGGGATCGACAGCCGCTGCGACAGCACCACCTGGAACACGTCGCCCGCGGCGATGTATTCCTTCGCGGTGCGCACCGCATCGATGAAACCGTCGCGGGTGAAGCCGGACACGAAATGCGCCTCGTCCACCGTCTCCGGCCGCAGCGTCGGCGGATAGCCGGGGCCCGGCTGGCGCAGGCGGTGCACGAGCTCGTCGAGGCGGCGGTTGGCGCGCGCCAGCGCCTGCGGTTCGGACGGATCAGCGTGCACGACGAGGTACAGCCGGCCCTTGAGGTTGTCGAACACTGCGACTTCGGTGCTCAGCATCAGCAGGATGTCGGGCGTGCCGAGCTCGTCGCGGCGCGCGTCCGGCGCCTCGCGCAGGCGCGGCTCGAGATAGCGCACGCACTCGAAGCCGAACCAGCCGACGAGGCCGCCGGTGAACGCCGGCAGGCCGTCGATGCGCGGCACCGAATGCTCGGCGCGCAGGCGCTCGACCTCCGCGAAAGGATCGTCGACCTCGCGCGCTTCCAGCAGCTCGCCGTGCTCGGTCGCGTACAGGGTGTGTCCCGCGAACGCGTACACGCGCTTCGCCGGCAGGCCGATGATCGAGTAGCGGCCGAAGCGCTCGCCGCCCTCGACCGATTCGAACAGGTAGGTGTGCGGGCCGTCGGCCAGCTTCAGGTAGACGGACAGCGGCGTGTCGAGGTCGGACAGGACCTCGCGGACGACGGGAACCAGGGTGTGCCCTTGCGCGGCGAGCGCCGCGAACTGCTCAGGGCTGGGGGAGGAACTCGGGGAGGGGCTCACGCGGGGCTTCCTTCGACGGGCAGGCAGGGGCGACGACGGCGGCAACGGGCCACCATCGCCAGCCGTGCTGGCCTTCTGGGGAAGCGGAATGGGCGCGGGCGCTCATGGCCTGCACTCTAGGGGGAGTTGCGGACGGCCGCAACCGCGGCCTTCATCGCGCCGACGACCGCCGCGTAGTCGGGCTGGCCGAAGATCGCGCTGCCGGCGACGAACGTATCGGCACCCGCCGCCGCGATCTCGCCGATGTTGTCCGGCTTCACGCCGCCGTCGATTTCCAGGCGGACCGGCTTGCCGCAGCGGTCGATCATGCCGCGCACGACGCGCAGCTTCTCCAGCGTCGACGGGATGAACGACTGGCCGCCGAAACCGGGGTTCACCGACATCAGCAGCACGTGGTCCAGCTCGGGCAGCACCCAGTCGAGCACGTCCACCGGCGTCGCGGGATTCAGCACCAGGCCGGGGCGGCAGCCGCTGGCCCTGATCAACTGGATCGTGCGGTGCACGTGCCGGCTGGCCTCCGGGTGGAAGCTGATCTCGGTCGCCCCGGCCTTCGCGAAATCCGGGACGATCCGGTCCACCGGCTCGACCATCAGGTGCACGTCGATCGGCGCGGTGACTCCGTGCTTGCGCAACGCCTCGCAGACCATCGGGCCGATGGTCAGGTTGGGCACGTAGTGGTTGTCCATCACGTCGAAGTGGACCCAGTCCGCACCGGCGGCCAGGACCGCGTCGACTTCCTCGCCCAGGCGGGCGAAATCGGCGGACAGGATCGAGGGGGCGATGACGGTCGGCTGCATGGGGAAAGTGTACCCGCTGCCGTCGGAAGCCCTACACTGGCCGGCCCGCCTTCCACGGGAACCTGCGTGGCGACCACCCTGCTCCAAGCCGACCTGCCCGGCCTGACCCTCCGCCACCGCGGCAAGGTCCGCGACGTGTTCGACCTGCCGCCCGGCGCCGGCGGCACCGATGCTTCGGCCGGACCGCTGATGCTGATGGTCGCGACCGACCGCCTCAGCGCCTTCGACGTGGTCCTGCCCGACCCGATCCCGGGCAAGGGCGAGATGCTGTGCCAGGTCAGCAATTTCTGGTTCGGCAGGACCGCGCACATCGTGCCCAACCACCTCACCGGCATCGACGTGGCCGCGGTGCTGCCGGCCGGCGTCGACGCGGCGCTGTATGCGCAGCGCGCGGTAGTGACGAAGAAGCTCAAGCCGGTGCCGGTGGAGGCGATCGCGCGCGGCTACCTGATCGGCAGCGGCTGGAAGGACTACCAGCGCACCGGCCGCGTCAGCGGCATTTCGCTGCCCGACGGACTGCGCCAGGCCGAACAGCTGCCGCAGCCGATCTTTACGCCTTCGACCAAGGCCGCGGTCGGCGACCACGACGAGAACATCGACTTCGACACCATGGTGCGCACGGTCGGCGCCGATCTCGCCGAGCAGGTGCGCGACGCGACGCTGCGGCTGTACGCGTACGCCGCGGACTACGCCGCGGAACGCGGCATCCTGCTCGCGGACACCAAGTTCGAGTTCGGCACCGACGCCGACGGCCGGCTGTACGTGATGGACGAGATGCTGACGCCGGATTCCTCGCGCTACTGGCCCGCCGACGAGTATGCGGTCGGCACCAGCCCACCGAGCTTCGACAAGCAGTTCGTGCGCGATTACCTGGAAACGCTGGACTGGGACAAGACCGCGCCCGGCCCGCGGCTGCCCGCCGACGTGATCGCGCGTACCCGCGCGAAGTACGCCGAGGCGCTGCAGCGGCTGGCCGGCATTTCCGTGGATTGATCCCGTAGAGCCGACCCATGGTCGGCTCATGGCATGCATCAGCCGACCATGGGTCGGCTCTACAGGAGGCGATATGTCCATCATCGACGAGCGCCCGATCGACCGCTGGTTCGCGCACTACTCCGGCGACCACCGCAACGAGGCCAACCAGCGCGTCCACGTGGTCGCGGTGCCGCTGATCCTGTGGAGCGTGGTCGCGCTGCTGTGGTGCATCCCGGTGGTCGGCACCTGGTTCCGGCCGGGGCTGTGGGCGGCGCTGGCGATGTTCTTCGCCTGGTCGTTCTATTTCCGCAATTCGCGCCGGCTCGGCTACGGCATGCTGGTGGTGTTCGTGCTGATGGCCTGGCTGACGCGCTGGCTGCACGAGGCGCTGGGCACGACACAGCTGCTGTACCTCGCCATCGCGGTGTTCGTCCTCGCGTGGATCGCGCAGTTCGTCGGCCACAAGCTCGAAGGCCGCAAGCCGAGCTTCCTCACCGACCTCACCTACCTGCTGATCGGGCCGGCGTGGGTGCTCGCCAAGCTGTACCGCAGGCTCGGTTGGCGCTACTGAGGTGACGTCGCGGCAGGGCCACGGGCTCGGCGGTCGCGACCTGGGCATCGCGCTCGTCGTCTGCGTCGCGTGGGCCCTGAACTTCCTCACCTCCGCTTGGGCGCTGCACGAGATCCCGCCCTTCCTGTTCACCGCGGTGCGGCTGGCGATCCTCGCGCTGCTGCTGGGCGCGTTCCTGCGCCGGCCCGCGCCGGGACAGTGGCCCCTGCTGCTCGCGGTGGCCGTGTGCAACGGCGTGCTGCACTTCGGCCTGAGCTTCTGGTCGCTGCACCTGGCCGGGAACCTGTCGTCGCCGGCGATCGTGATGCAGAGCTACGTGCCGATGGCGGCGCTGCTGGCGTGGTGGTGGCTGGGCGAACGCTTCGGCTGGCGCACGGGACTCGCGATCGCGGTGAGCTTCGGCGGGGTGCTGGTGCTCGGTTTCGATCCGCTGGTGCTGCGTGAGCCGGCCTCGCTGCTGCTGATGCTGGTCTCGGCGATGTTCCTGGCGACCGGCACGGTGCTGATGCGGCGACTGCGCGGCCTCGACATGTTCAGCCAGCAGGGCTGGACGGCGGTGATCGCCCTGCTGCCGTTGCTCGCGCTGAGCGCGTGGTTCGAGCCGGACGGGCTCTCCGCGCTGCGCCACGCGACCTGGGTCGGCTGGGGCGGCGCCGCGTACTCGGCGATCGGCTCGTCGCTGCTCGGCCACGGCCTGTACTACGTGCTGGTGCAGCGCCATCCCGTCGCGCAGGTGACGCCGTGGCTGCTGCTGTCGCCGGTGATGGCGGTGCTGCTGGGCGTGTGGGTCTACGGCGATCGTCCCGGCCCGCAGCTGTGGATCGGCGGCGCGATGGTGCTCGGCGGCGTGCTGCTGATCGCGCTGCGCGCGCTGGCGAAGGCGCGGCCGATGCCGCCTGCCGAGGAAATCTAGAAAAGGGGACGGAGGTAGTTAATTTGGGGACAGGGCGCCCTGTCCCGAAATTAACTACCTCCGTCCCCTTTTTTGAAGGGGCGGGGGGCGTAGCCGAAGTCGGTGCGCGCGGCGCTGTCGTCGAATACGAGGTCCTCGCGCAGGCGCGCGAGCGCGCCCTCGCCGAAGCCGCCGGCCTTGCCGGCCAGTCGCGCCGCGGCGAGCGCGACGCGGAACACGGGCATCGGCACGCGGACCAGGCGCGGCCGCGGCGACAACGACGCGAGCGTGCGCGCCACCATCTCGCGCCACGGCAGGGCTTCGCCGCCCGGCAGGTCGTAGGCGCGACCATGCGCGGCCGGCGCGTCGCAGGCGGCGAGCGCCGCGGCGGCGAGGTCGTCGACGTGCACCGGCTGGCGCAGGCCCGTGGCGTTGCGCGGCACGACGAACCATCCCAGGCGGCGCGCCAGCGACGCGATGCGCGCGATCGTCCGGTCGCGACCGTCGCCGTAGACCAGGGTCGGGCGCAGCACGGTGGCGGCGGCGCCCCGCGCGGCCGCCGCGGCGAACAGCCCGGCTTCGGCGTCGCGCAACCGCGTCGCCAGCGCGCGTTCGGCGGCATCCGGTGAAGCCTGCTTCGCCGTCGCGCTGGTGGAGCCGAATGCGACGACGCGCGGTGCGTCGATCCCAGCTTGCGCATACCAGCGCGCGAAATGGTCCAGCGGCCCGCAGCTGAAGATCGCGTCCACCGCCATCGGCAGGCCGTCGCAGCGTGCGAGGTCGCCGCGCAACCAGCGCACGCCTGGCGCGTCGCGGCGCGCTTCGCGCGACACCGCGACGACGTTCCAGTCGCCCGCCGCCGCCATCCGCGCGAGCACCGCCGCGCCTATGGGGCCGCTGCCGCCGAAGACCAGCGCCGTACGGCTCATCGCGCGTCGCGGCGCGGGAGCACCGCGTGCAACCACGCGAGGCCGAGCAACGCGGCGCAGACCGACGCTGCCAGCACGCCGAGCACGGCTTCCTGGTATCGCACGTCGGCATAGGCCAGCGAAGCGATGAACAGGCTCATGGTGAAGCCGATGCCGCACAGCAGCCCGAGGCCCAGCATCGCGCGCCCGTCCATGCCGTCCGGCCAGCGCACGCCGAAGCCGCGCAGCGCCCAGGCCGCGCCCAGGATGCCCACCGGCTTGCCGAGCACCAGGCCGGCCGCGATCCCCAGCGGCAGCGCGGCCAGCGCGTCGGATGCCTGCAGGTCGCCGAGCGCGAGGCCCGCATTGGCGAAGGCGAACACCGGCAGGATCGCGTACGCGACCCAGGGATGCAGCGCGTGCTCGAGCGTCTCCAGCGGGGAATGCTCGATCTCGTCCGGGATCGCGTTGCCCCGGTTCACGTGCGGGACCATGAGGCCGGTGGCCACGCCGGCCAGCGTGGCGTGCACGCCCGACTTCAGCAGCGACACCCAGAGCACGACGCCGAGCAGCAGGTAGGGCGTAAGCGCGGTGACGCCGCGGCGGTTCAGGACGACCATGGCGACCAGCGCGGCCGCGGCCCAGCCCAGCGCCACCGGCGAGAGGCCGTGCGAGTAGAACAGCGCGATGATCAGGATCGCGACCAGGTCGTCCACCACCGCGATCGTGGACAGCAGCAGCTTCATGCCCGAGGGCACGCGCGAACCCAGCAGCGACAGCACGCCCAGCGCGAACGCGATGTCGGTGGCGGTCGGCACGGCCCATCCGCGCATCGCCGCCGCGTCGCCGCGGTTGAGCGCGGTGAACAGCAGCGCAGGAACCGCCACGCCCGCGCAGGCGCACACCATCGGCAGCAGCAGCCGGTCGCGCCCGGCCAGCTGGCCGGTCAGCGACTCGCGCTTGATCTCCAGCGAGACCAGCAGGAAGAACACCGCCATCAGGCCGTCGTTGATCCACAGCAGCATCGGCTTGGCGATCTGCAGGTCGCCGAACACCACCGCGACCGGCAACTCGCGGAAGCCGTCGTACAACTCTTCCAGCGGCGAGTTCGCGCACAGCAGCGCGAGCGCGGCCGCCGCGATCAGCACGATTCCGCCCGCGGCTTCCAGCCGCAGGAAGTCGGTCAGGGCATTGAGGGCGCGGGTGGCGAGCGTGGGCTGGTGGGCCATCGCGCCAGTCTAGCAACCCCGGTCAGGAGCAGCCCTCGATCCAGTCCACCTGCGGCGCGAGGCCGGCATGCCATTCCTTGACCTTGCCCGCGGCATCGGTCTCGAACACCAGCGCACCGTCGCCGCCGTCGGCGGCCTTCACCCGCAGGTACTTGCCGCCGTCGACGTACTTGTGCGGCGACTTCGCGACGCGGCCCGGATACGCCGCATCGATCTCCGCCTCGCCCATGCCGACGCGACCGCCGCCGGGCGCGACTTCCTTGTCGTTGCCGACGTCGTAACGCACGAACTTGCCACCGTCGAACATGAAGGCGAAATACGACGGCGCCTTCTCCCACGCCGGATTGAGGTAGTGGCAGCCTTCGCCGGGCTCGCCGTCGAGCGCGCCGCCCCAGGCCTTGCGCGCCTCGTCCTCGCTCATGCCGAAACGCATGTCGCCGTAGCCGTCGTAGCGCGCGAGGCCGCTGCCGGGCGCTGGCGCCGCGGAAGGCGGCGTGGCGGGCGAATCGCCCGCCGGGGACGTCGCGGGTCGCGAAACGTCCGTCGCCGGCGACGGAGCCGCCGCGGCAGGCGCCGTCGCATCGGGCGATGCCTCGGAGACGGGCGCCGCGCGATCGGCATTGCAGGCCGGAAGCGCCGCCGCGATCGCGACGGCGAGGGACAAGGGCAGGAGGAGTTTCATGCGCGGCACCCGCATCGGAAGATGCGACGAGCCTAGCGGCGCGCCGTGAACGCCCCGCGAAGCGCCGCTATTTCGCCGGATCGAAGTGCTTGCGCAGCCCTGCCCAGCAGGCCTGGTAGTCGCGCTGCCGGTGCGCTGCATCGATCGCCTGCCGTGCAGGACGGATCACCGCGCGCGCCTCGAACATGAAGGCCATGGTGTCGGCGATGACGTCCGGCTTCGACAGGTCGGCATTGCTCGCCTTCTCGAACGTCGCCGCGTCGGGCCCGTGGCCGGTCATGCAGTTGTGCAGCGAGGCGCCGCCGGGCGCGAAGCCTTCCGCCTTGGCGTCGTACGCGCCGTGCACCAGGCCCATGAACTCGCTGGCGACGTTGCGGTGGAACCACGGCGGCCGGAACGTGTCCTGCGCCACCAGCCAGCGGGGCGGGAAGATCACGAAGTCCATGTTGCCGACGCCCGCCGTGTCCGAAGGCGAGGTCAGCACCAGGAAGATCGACGGATCCGGATGGTCGAAGCTGATCGAGCCGATGGTGTTGAAGCGGCGCAGGTCGTACTTGTACGGCGCGTAGTTGCCGTGCCAGCCGACGACGTCGAGCGGCGAGTGGCCGATGTCCGCGCGCCACAGGTGGCCCTGGAACTTCGCGACGAGCTCGAAGTCGCCCTCTTCGTCCTCGTAGGCCGCGACCGGCGCCAGGAAATCGCGGGGGTTCGCGAGGCCGTTGCTGCCGATCGGGCCGAGGTCGGGGAGGCGCAGGTGGGCACCGAAGTTCTCGCACACGTAGCCGCGCGCCGCGCCGTCCGGCAGTTCGACCCGGAAGCGCACGCCGCGCGGGACCACCGCGATCTCCTGCGGTTCGACCTCGAGCACGCCGAGCTCCGTGGCGATGCGCAGCCGGCCCTGCTGCGGCACGATCAGCAGTTCGCCGTCGGCGTCGTAGAAGAAGCGCCCGCGCATGTCGCGGTTGGCCGCGTACATGTGGATGCCGAGGCCGTGCAGCGCCGCCGGCGAGCCGTTGCCGGCCATGGTGAACAGGCCTTCGACGAAATCGGCGGACGCCGGGGCGACTGCGCCGTCGGTGCCGGGCATCGGCAGCGGATTCCAGCGCAGCTGGTCGGGCGTCACCGGCCCGTCGCCGAAATCGTTGTGGAACGCGGGCGCGCCCGAGAACGCCGAGAACGGCCCGTGCATCGCGGCGGGCCGGATCCGGTAGAGCCAGCTGCGGCGGTTCTCCGAACGCGGCGCCGTGAACGCCGTCCCGCTCAGTTGCTCCGCGTACAGCCCGTGCGCCACGCGCTGCGGCGAGTTGCGTCCGACCGGCAGCGTCCCGGCGACCGCCTCGGTCGCGAACGAATTCCCGAACCCCGACTGATACTCCATCGCCCACCCCGACAAGAATTTTTGCCACGGATTACACGGATGAACACGGATGGAGCAGATCAGTTCAAAAAGCCCTATCCGTGTTTATCCGTGCAATCCGTGGCTAAAAAGTTGTTACAGCACGCCGCGGCGCATCTGGTCGCGCTCGATCGACTCGAACAGGGCCTGGAAGTTGCCCTCGCCGAAGCCCTCGTTGCCCTTGCGCTGGATGATCTCGAAGAAGATCGGGCCGAACGCGTTCTGGGTGAAGATCTGCAGCAGCTTGCGCGACTTCGTCTCCATGTCGGCGTCGATCAGGATCTTGTTCCTGGCCAGGCGCGGCACGTCCTCGCCGTGGTCCGGCACGCGCTGGTCGATGACCTCGAAGTAGGTCGCCGGCGTGTCGAGGAACTCGACGCCCGCCTCGCGCATGGCCTCCACCGTCGAATAGATGTCGTCGGTGAACAGCGCGATGTGCTGGATGCCCTCGCCCTTGTATTCGCGCAGGTACTCGTTGATCTGCGACTTCTCGTCGCTAGACTCGTTGAGCGGGATGCGCACCATGCCGTCCGGCGCGGTCATCGCCTTCGACAGCAGGCCGGTCTTGGCGCCCTTGATGTCGAAGTAGCGGATCTCGCGGAAGTTGAACAGCTTCTCGTAGTACTCCGACCACTTCTGCATGTTCCCGAGGAACACGTTGTGGGTGAGGTGGTCGAGGAAGGTCAGGCCGAACCCGCGCGGGTTCTGGTCCGCGCCCTGCAGCGGCAGGAAGTCGGCGTACAGGTCCTTGCGGCCGTCGTCGACGAGATACAGCATGCAGCCGCCGATGCCCTTGATCACGGGCGTGTCGACCGCGGCGGTCTCCGGCCTGTGGTCGATCTTCTCGCCGCCGTTGGCGAGCACGTGCGCGAGCACCTGATCGGTCGGCTTCGTGAACCGGATCGCGAAGCCGCAGGCGGACGGACCGTGCTCGCGCGCGAAATCCGCGGCGAACGAATCGGGGTCCTCGTTGAGCAGGAAGTTGATCGTGCCCTGCCGGTACAGCGTGATGTTGCGCGACCTGTGCTGCGCCACGGCGGTGAAGCCCAGGTTCTGCAGGTAGGTCCGCATCATGTCCGCGCGGTCGGCCGGCGCGGCGAACTCGACGAACTCGAAGCCGTTGATCCCCATCGGGTTCTCGAAGGTGGTGACGGTCATGCCGAGGTTGGGCTGCGCGCTCATGGGGACTCCGGGGATCGCTTGCGGCGGGAAGGCTGGATGATGCGCCGCCGCTTGCACGGGGCCGGTCGACGTTATAGTTTCAGATGAAACCATTTGCAAGCCGCAGCGCCGCATGCCCGCCCCCAACGCCAGCGCCTCCGCCCCCGACGCCCTCGAGCTCGAGCATTTCCTGCCCTACCGGCTCAGCGTGCTGTCCAACCGGATCAGCGACGCCATCGCCCGGGAGTACTCGGAGCGCTTCGCCCTCGGGGTGACGGAATGGCGGGTGATGGCCGTGCTAGGGCGCTGGCCGGGGCTCACCGCGAGCCAGGTCGCGCAGCGCACGGCGATGGACAAGGTCGCGGTGAGCCGCGCGGTCGCGCGCCTGCTCGAGGCCGGGCGCCTGTCGCGCGTCGCCGACGAAGGCGACCGCCGACGCGCGCTGCTGCATCTCTCGCCCGCGGGCCAGGCGATCCACGACGAGGTGGTGCCGCAGGCGCGCGCGTTCGAGCGCCGCGTGCTCGACGGCATCGCGCCGGCGGAGCGCGAGGCGCTGTTCCGCCTGCTCGACCGCCTCGACGAACTCGAGCTGCGCGCGGAGTCGGCGTCCTAGGGCAGTCGCAAAAAAGGAACGGCGGCCGAAGCCGCCGTCCGTTCAGCCGACCATGGGTCGGCTCTACTTCACGCCGTGCATCAGGCGCTGGATCAGCGGGGCGACCAGGAACAGCAGGACGCCGCCGATGAGCAGGATCCAGAAGCCCTGCGTGTAGCCGGCGTGCGCCGAGGCGACGGTCATGCCGGTCTCGCCGCTGACGTGGCTGGCGAAGATGCCAGACAGGTTGTTGCCGATGCCCGTGGACAGGAACCAGCCGCCCATCGCGAAGCCGACCAGCTTCACCGGCGCGAGCTTGGTGGTCATCGACAGGCCGATCGGCGAGAGGCACAGCTCGCCGACGGACTGGATCACGTAGACCATGAACAGCGTCCAGAACGGGATCAGGCCGGCCGCGTTCACCAGGCTCGACAGCGCGAACATCAGCAGCAGGAACGCCAGGCCGTTGAAGATCAGGCCCAGGCCGAACTTGCGCGGGATCGACGGGTTCTTCTTGCCCATCCGCAGCCACAGCCAGGCCAGCACCGGCGCGATGGTGATGATCGCCAGCGAGTTCACCGACTGGAACCAGCCGACCGGGAAGATCCAGCCGCCGAAGTCGCGGTTCACGATCTTGTCCGCGAGGAAGTTGAACGAGCTGCCGGCCTGCTCGAAGAAGCACCAGAACAGCACGTTGAACACGAAGATGATCAGCATCGCGATCGCGCGGTCGCGCGCGACCGGCCCTTCGCGGAAACCCTCGACCAGGATCATGACGCAGAGCACGACGAACATCGCGCTCAGGATCCACTGCAGCATCGCCGCGTCGATCGACAGCAGGAAGTAGTACACCGGCACCGAGGCCAGCACGAACAGCAGCACCCACAACACGCGCGACTTGTTCTCGTTGCCCGCGAGCGGGCGGCCGATGTAGCCGAGCTGGCGACGGCCGAACCAGAACCAGCACAGGCTGACCAGCATGCCGATGCCCGAGGCGATGAAGACGACCTTGTAGTCGGGCATCGCGTCGGTGCCGAACACCTTCGCCGACATCCAGCCGGTCAGGATCGGGGCGACGAACGCGCCGGCGTTGATGCCCATGTAGAACAGGGTGAAGCCGGAATCGCGACGCTCGTCGGTGGGCGAGTAGAGCTGGCCGACCATCGCCGAGATGTTCGGCTTGAACAGGCCGTTGCCCGCGATCACCGTCGCCAGGCCGAGGTGGAACACGGTCTGGTCGGGGTACGCGATCATGAACAGGCCGGCGGACATCACCACCGCGCCGAGCAGGATCGAGCGCTGGTAGCCGATCACGCGATCGGCGATGTAGCCGCCGATGATCGCCGCGGCGTACACCAGCGCGAGGTAGGCGCCGTAGACGCGGCTGGCGGGGGCCTCGCCCTCGCCGGAGCCGGCGTAGAAGGCCTGCACGATGTACAGCGTCAGCGCCCAGCGGATGCCGTAGAACGCGAAGCGTTCCCAGAACTCCGTCATGAACAGCATCCACAGCGGACGCGGATGTCCCATGGTCTGCGGGAAGTCCGGGACGTCGCCGGCGGCGACGGGCCGGTTCATCGGCGGGCCCATGGGCTCCGCTGCGTTGGGCGCGTTCGTATTCATCCATCCCCCGAGGCTGCGCGAAAGGCGCGAATCGCCCGAGCATCGCCCAGCCGGCGCGGAATCGTCAACGCGCACGCCCGATGCTGCAGCGCAACAACACGCTGCTCAATCGCCGTAGGTCGGCGCCTTGCCGCCGCCGGGCCCGATCGTCGTGCGCACTTCGAACAGCTCCGGGAAGAACGTCAGCTCCAGCGCCTGCTTCAGGAAGCCGACGCCCGACGAGCCGCCGGTGCCGCGGCGGAACCCGATGATCCGCATCACCGTGCGCATGTGGCGGAAGCGCCACAGCTGGAACTGCGTCTCCAGGTCGACGAGGTCCTCGCACAGGTGGTACGCGGCCCAGAACTGCTGCGTGTCCTCGTAGATGCGCTCGAACACCGGCAGCAGCGCCGGGTCGGACACGTGCGGCTGCGACCAGTCGCGCTCGACGTGCGCCTTCGGCACGGCGTGGCCGTGGCGCGCGAGGTAACGCAGCGCCTCGTCGTACAGGCTCGGCGATTCCAGCGCCGCGCGCAGCGAAGCCTGCCCCTCGGCGTCGTGCGCGAACACCTTCAGCATTCCGGCGTTCTTGTTGCCGAGCAGGAACTCGACCGTGCGGTACTGCAGCGACTGGAAGCCCGACGAGGGCCCGAGGATCTCGCGGAATTCCATGTATTCGGCAGGCGTCAGCGTTTCCAGCACCGACCACATTTCGGTCAGCTGGCGCAGCACGACCTTGCAGCGCGCGAAGATCTTCTGGCACGGCCCGAGCTCGTCGCGCTGCAGGTGCGCGATCGCCGCCGACAGCTCGTGGATCAGCAGCTTCAGCCACAGCTCCGAGACCTGGTGCTGGACGATGAACAGCAGCTCGTCGTGGTGCGGCGGCGTCGACAGCGGCTGCTGCGCCGACAGCAGCCGGTCCAGGCGCAGGTAGCCGCCGTAGGTCATGCGCCCGGACAGGTCCGTGTGGATGCCGGCCTCGAGTGGCCGTTCGTTGCGATCGATGCCCATGGGGCCAGTTTCGCATGGCCGGCCGGGCGCGGGACCTGACCCGGATCAAGTCGCCGGGCGCCCGGGGCGGTGCCAGCCGGCGCCCGGGCGGCCGTCGGGGCCGATTCGCTACAATTCGCGTTTCAGCCGCAACCGGGCCCGACCGCATGACCGTCGCCGCGAAATTCGAGATCGAATACCTCCAGTACCTGGATCCCGAGGGCAAGCCGGTCGCCGAACTGCCCAAGGCGTTCAAGGACCCGAAGGTCCTGGTGCCGCTGTTCAAGCAGATGTTGTTCGTGCGCACCTTCGACGACAAGGCGATCCGCCTGCAGCGCACCGGCAAGCTCGGCACCTATGCCGCCTGCCTGGGCCACGAGGCCACCCACGTCGGCATCGGCGCGTCGATGCAGCCGGAGGACGTGTTCGCGCCGAGCTACCGCGAGTACGGCGCGCAGTTCATGCGCGGCGTCAAGCCTCGCGACGTGCTGATGTACTGGGGCGGCGACGAGCGCGGCAACGACTTCGAGGTGCCGCGCAACGACTATCCGTGGTGCGTGCCGATCTCGACCCAGTGCCTGATGGCCTCGGGCGCCGCGCTCTCGTTCAAGCTGCGCAAGCAGCCGCGCATCGCGGTGGCCTGCTGCGGCGACGGCGGTTCGTCGAAGACCGACTTCTACGCCGCGCTGAATTCCGCCGGCGCGTACCAGCTGCCGCTGGTGCTGTGCGTGATCAACAACGGCTGGGCGATCTCGGTCCCGCGCAAGTCGCAGACCGGCGCGCAGACCCTCGCGCAGAAGGGCCTGGCCGGCGGCCTGCACTGCCTGCAGGTGGACGGCAACGACCTGGTCGCCGTGCTCGAGGCGATGCGCCGCGCCGCCGAGCGCGCGCGCAAGGGCGAAGGCGGCAGCGTGATCGAGTTCATGACCTACCGCCTGCACGACCACACCACCGCCGACGACGCGCGCCGTTACCGCGGCGAGGACGAGGTCAAGGCCGCCTGGACGCGCGAGCCCTTCATCCGCCTGCGCAACTACCTGGTCAAGGCCAAGGCGTGGGACGAGAAGCAGGAAAAGGCCTGGCTCGAGGAGTGCGCGGTGAAGGTGGACGAAGAGATCAACGCCTACCTCAACACGCCGGTGCAGCCGGTGGAAGCGATGTTCGATTACCTGTACGGCGATCCGCCGGCGGAGTTGCTGGCGCAGCGCGACGCGGCCATTGCCCTGGAGAAGCGCAATGGCTGAGCAGAACACCAACGCGATCACCCTCATCGAGGCGATCACCCAGGCGCTCGCCTACGAGATGCGCCACGACGACGCCGTCGTCGTGCTCGGCGAGGACGTGGGCGTCAACGGCGGCGTGTTCCGCGCCACCGCCGGCCTGCAGCAGGCCTTCGGCGACGAGCGCGTGCTCGACACGCCGCTGGACGAGACCACGATCGCCGGCCTCACCGTCGGCATGGCCTCGCAGGGGATGAAGCCCGTCGCCGAAGCGCAGTTCGACGGCTTCATGTACCCGATGGTGGACTTCATCGTCTGCCACGCCGCGCGCATGCGCTACCGCACCCGCGGCCGCCTCACCTGCCCGATGGTGCTGCGCGTGCCGTGGGGCGGCGGCATCCGCGCGCCGGAGCACCACAGCGAGGCGAACGAGTCGATCTTCACCAACGTGCCGGGCCTGCGCGTGGTCATGCCGTCCTCGCCCGCGCGCGCCTACGGCTTGCTGCTCGCCGCGATCCGCGACCCGGATCCGGTGATCTTCATGGAGCCCAAGCGCATCTACCGCCAGTACAAGGAAGTGGTGCCGGACGACGGCGAGGCGCTGCCGCTGGACGTGTGCTACGTGCTGCGCGACGGCACCGACGTGACCCTGGTGACCTGGGGCGCGCAGGTGAAGGAGACGCTGGAAGCCGCCGACGCGCTCGCGAAGGAAGGCATCAGCGCGGAGGTCATCGACGTCGCCACGCTCAAGCCGCTCGACTTCGCCACCATCGCCGAGTCCGTGTCGCGCACCAACCGCTGCGTGATCGTGCACGAGGCCGCGAAAACCGCCGGCTTCGGCGCCGAGGTCGCCGCGCGCCTGGCCGAGGAATGCATGTACGACCTCGTCGCGCCGGTCGAGCGCGTCACCGGATACGACACCCACATCCCGCTGTTCCGCCTGGAGATGAAATACCTCCCGAGCGTGGACCGCATCGTCGCCGCCGCCAAGCGCGCGGTCGCCCATTCGTAAGGAACGACGGCACATGAGCAAGAAATTCCTGCTTCCCGACCTCGGCGAAGGCCTGCCGGACGCGACCATCGTCGAGTGGTACGTCAAGGAAGGCGACGTCATCAAGCTGGACGAGAACCTCGTCTCGATGGAGACCGCGAAGGCCGTGGTCGACGTGCCCTCGCCCGTCAGCGGCAAGGTGCTGAAGCTCGCCGGCGGTCCGGGCGACATCGTCGTCACCGGCACGATGCTGGCCGAGTTCGAGGTCGACCCCTCGATGCCGCAGCGCGCGGAAGGGCAGGACACCGGCCATCACCATGGTGCGGCCGCCGCGCACAGCGTCGGTTCGCAGGATCCGGCGCCGGACGACCGCGTGGTCGCGTCCGACGAGGGCGGCGCGATCCCCGCCAAGGGCGTGCCGGCGCCGAAGGGCCACGCCGACGGCGCGGCCGCGGGCGGAAAGCGCGACGACGCCGGCACGGTGGTCGGCGCGATGCAGTCGTCCGACGCGGTGCGCAGCGAGGCCGCGGTGGCGGTCGGCGGCGTCAAGGCGATGCCGGCGGTGCGCGCGATGGCGCG
>DASTWT010000140.1:0-11593 GCA_035765815.1 Luteimonas sp.
GCCTCGGCGAACGCGTGGTAGCCGCCGCGCACCAGCACCTGCAGCAGCGGATGCTCCGGATGGTGCGTCTGCAGCAGCACCGTGCCGCGCCGCCGCGCGCGCCCGGCCCGCCCGGCGACCTGCACCAGCAGCTGCGCGAGCTTCTCGCCGGCGCGGAAGTCGGCGGAGAACAGGCCTTCGTCGATGCCGACGACGGCGACCAGCGCGAGCTCGGGCAGGTCATGGCCCTTGGCCAGCATCTGCGTGCCGACGAGGATGCCGGGCCGGTCGCCGAGCGTTTCGATCATCGCGCCGAGCGCGTCGCGCCCGCGCGTGCTGCCGCGGTCCGCGCGCAGCACCGGCACGCCGGCGAACTGCGCCGCCAGCAGCTCCTCGATGCGCTCGGTACCCACGCCCTGCGGCTGCAGCGCGAGCCCGCCGCAATCCGGGCATGCCGGCGGCGCCGCGCGTCGCGTGCCGCAATGGTGGCATTGCAGGCGCCGCCCGCCCGCATGCACGGTCATCGCCGTGCCCGGCGCGCCGGGCGTGCTGCAACGCGGGCAGTGCGCGCTCCAGCCGCAGTCGTGGCACAGCAGCACCGGCGCGTAGCCGCGGCGGTTGCGGAACACCAGCGCCTGGCCGCCGGCGTCGATGGTCGAGCGCAGCGCCGCCAGCAGCTCCGGCGAAAGGCCCGCCTGCAACGGGCGCTTGCGCACGTCGAGCACGCGCACCTCCGGCGGCTGCGCGTCGCCCGCGCGCTGCGGGAGTCGCAGGTGCGCAAAGCGGCCGGCGCGCGCGTTGTGCAGCGATTCCAGCGACGGCGTCGCGCTGCCGAGCAGCACCGGCACGCCGAGCGCGCGCGCGCGCACCAGGGCGAAATCGCGGGCGTGGTAGCGGATGCCGTCGAACTGCTTGTAGCTGCCGTCGTGTTCCTCGTCGACCACGATCAGGCCGGCGTCGGGCAGCGGCGTGAACAACGCCGAGCGCGTGCCGATCACCACCCGCGCCTCGCCGCGCCAGGCCGCGGTCCAGGCCCGCGCGCGCTCGCCGTCGCCCAGTCCGGAATGCAGGGCGTGCACCGGCACGCCCAGGCGCGCGCGGAAGCGCGCCAGCAGCTGCGGCGTCAGCCCGATCTCCGGCACCAGCACCAGCGCCTGGCGGCCGCGCGCGAGGCAGTCGTCGATCGCGCGCAGGTACACCTCGGTCTTGCCGCTGCCGGTGACGCCGTCGAGCAGCAGCGCGGCGAAGCCGTCGCGCGCGGCGAGCACGGCGTCGATGGCCGACTGCTGCGCCGCGTTCGGCGCGGGCGCCGTCGCCGTGCCCGTGACCGGTCGCGCGGCCGCGGTGGCGGCGATCGCGATGCGGTCGACCAGGCCGCGGTTGGCGAGCGCGCGTGCCGCGGCACGCCAGTCCGTCGCGACGCCGGTATCGAGCACCGCTTCGGCGACCGGGCCGCCGGCCAGCGCCTGCGCCAGCGCGCGCGGCCGGCCGGCACGCAGGCCCGGGAGCGCCGTCCTTCCGGCTTCGGTGAGTTGCCACGCCCATGCGTGGGTGTCCGGCAGCGGCTCGCCGCGACGCAGGCTGGCCGGCAGTGCCGTCGCCAGCACTTCGCCGAGCGGCGCATGCAGGTAGCCCGCGAGCCAGCGCAGCGACGCCAGCAGCTCGCCGTGGAACAACGGCTCGGGATCGAGCAGCGCCGTCGCCGGCCGCAGCGCCGCCGCCGCGTCCACCGTCGCCTCGCCGGCGACCACGCCGACGAGCTCGCGCTGGCCGAAGGGCACGCGCACGCGCGCGCCGACCACCCCGGATGCCCCCGCCGCCGCGTCGCCGCCCGGCGCTGCGCCCGCGCCCGTGAAGCCTTCCGGCAGCGCGTAGTCGAACAGCTGCGGCAAGGGCAGCGGCAGGGCGACCTGCCACGCGGGAACGGAAGGCATCGCCCATTGTAGGAGGAGGTCGTTCGCAGCCCGCGCGACCGGTGACCGGATGGCGACGGGAATCCCGTGGCCAGCGCTTCGTCGAGTTGCGGCCACTTGTTCGATGACACGCAATGAATCCCGTGCAACGTACCGGCGGCAAAGGGTTTTTCTCTTTATCCACACAAAATGTGGATAACTCTGTGCATGTTGCTCGCGCGCGCTTGGGGAAAAAGCCTGAATCCCGCATGGACGCCAAATTGGTGAAAAAAGTACCAACCCGCAATAACCCAGAAAAATCAATCTGTTGCGCGTGGAACCGGGGCGAAGCGCGGCGCGCGGCCGGCGTGATGGCAGCGTCGATGACGGCCGCGTTACTGCTGTGCACAACCGCCGGGGCTGGAAGCCTTGCGCCGCCTCGGAGAGCGCCTGCGCGCAGGATGTCAAGCGGTCGCCGCTGGCTATGATGGCGGCGATGAAGTGGATTTCCTGATCGTGGCACCGGTCCCCACGCCCGGCGCCCCACCGGCCCTTTCGGCCTTCCTGCGCGGCAGCGGCCGTCGCGCGCTCCTGTTCGCCGCCCTGCAGGCGGGCGACGGCGCGCCGGCGGATGCCGCCCTCGCCGCGGCCCTGGCCCGGTTCGTCGCCGTCGCCGACGGATTGCCCATGGGGCGCTGGCCGCCCGCGTTCTGGAAACAGCTGCTTGCGACGCTGCCGCGCCCGCGGGCCGACGAGGCGCCGGCGCTGGCCGCCGCCGCGGGTCCCGGCCTCGAGGCGCTGCCGGCACCGGGCACCGGCGCGCGCGTGGCGATGCTGCTCGCGCTGGTCGCCGGGCTGGACGAGGAGGACGGCGGCGCCGCGCTGGGCGTGGATGCCGCGACCTGGCAGCTGGCGCTGCGCCGTGCCGCGCCGCACGACGCCGCGGGCCGTTTCGACGAGACCGCATGGCGCGCGCTCGCCGTCGCCGTGCGCGACGCGCAGCGCGCGTTGCCCGAGGCGCGCCTCGCCTGGTGGGAGCGTGCCTGCGATGCGGCGCTCGCGGCGGCCTGGCATCCGGCCGTGGCCGACGCAGGAGTCGAAACCCGCACGACCGCCGGGGACTCGCCGTCGCGCCGTCGCCTCGCACTGCTGTGGGCGGGCGTCGGCGCCTGCGTGCTCGCGCTCGCCGCGACGTTCGTGCCCTGGCGCGCGCTGTTCGCCACTCGCGGCGACGCGGGGCCGGCGCCGGCGGCGGCCGTTCCGCTCGAAGGCGCCGGCACGCCGGCGGCGCGCTACGACGACGCATTCGCGCTGGAACACCATCCCGACCTGCCGCGCCTGCTCGCGGGCGACGAGGCGCTGCTGCGCGATCTCGACTTCGGGGCCTGGTACGCGGCGCAGCGCGACGCGGCGCGCGGCGGCACGGGCGATGTCGCCGCCGCTCCGTCGATCGCACCCGATGCGAGCGCAGGCGCAACGACCGCGGCTGCGCCCGTGGATCCCTATGCGCCGCAGCCGCTTCCCGCGCCTGACGCATTGTCGCCGGCGCAGCGCGCGCAGCTGGACGCGCGCGTGGCGGCCGACGCCGCGCTGCCGCCCACGGCACGCGGCGCGCTGCGCGAACGCTGGGACGCCTGGCAGCGCCTTCCGGCGGCCGAGCGTTCCGCGGTGCGCGCGGCGCTGGCGGCCTTCGCTGCATTGCCTGCGGACGCACGGCAGGCGCAGCGCGACGCGTTCGCCGGGCAATCGGGCGACCTGCAGCGCGGCTGGCTGCTCGGCCCGGCGCTGGGCGCGGCGTGGCCGCGGCTTGAACCGCTGCTGCAACAGGTGCCGGCGGACGAGCGCGATCCGCTGCTCGCGCGGCTGCGCGCGATGGACCCCGCCGCGCTCGACGCGCTCGCCGTGCTCGCGCAGCGCACGCCGCCGCAGGCGCGGGAAACGCTGCGGCAGCGGCTGCTGTCGGGACCGGCCGCGCGCTGACGGCCCGGCAGCGCGGGCCTAGCCGGAATGCGGCTGCAGCAGGCGCCGGCTCGCGGCGAAGCGGTCGCCGAAGCGGGCGACGCCGTCGCCGCGCACGCGTTCGGCGTGGTCGCGCAGGTAGGCGTCGTATGCGCCGCGATCGCGCAGCGTGTACTGGACGCACAGGCCCACGCGTCCCGGCGACGCCGGCTCGAGCAGGTCGAAGATGCGCGCGTCGAGGAATCCGGGCAGGGCGAGCAGTTCCGCGGTGTGGCGGTTGAGCCACGCCCGGTATTCGTTCGCGATCGCCGCGTCGACGTCCAGCGTCACTTCGTAGAAGACGTTCATGCGACGGCCTTCATGCCCAGACCAGGCTGGCGAGGATGGTGGCGGCGACGCCGAAGCTGAGCAGGATGAAATAGCACATGCCCAGGGCGAAGTACTTGAGCGTCGTCATGATCCAGCCCTGGCCGTAGACGCGCTTCTGCATCAGCAGCAGGTAGATCGGCATCCAGATGAACAGCAGCGCCTCGATCCAGCCCGTCGCCGTCGACAGCGCGGGGACCGCGCCGCCGAGCGCGGAGGCGCCGAACACGAGCAACAGCGCCAGGCACAGGAACGCATGGCTGTGCAGGGCCACGATCAGGTGCTCCATGTACAGCCGGTGCTTGAAGAAGTAGGCGATCTTCAGCATCAGCGCGAAGATCGGCAGCAGGATGAACAAGGTCGACGGCAGCGCCGAGAGCACGGCGTTCTTCAGCCGGTCGGGATCCTTCTGCAATCCGGCGACGTTGTCCTTGCCCTTGCCGATCTGGCGGTTGATCCAGTTGTTGGCGAACTGCGGCAGCCAGCCCACGCGGACCGGGTTCGCCTTCGGGTCCCACGGCCTGCCGTTGAACTCCACGTCGGGCACGTCGTCGGCGTCGGCCTTCGCGCCCGCCGCCTTCGCGCCGGGAGTGCCGGTCGTCGCCGGCGCTCCGCGCAGCTCGGCGATGCGGCGCGCGGCCTTCTCGCGGATCTTCGCCTCGCTCTTCTCGATCCCGGAGCGCGCCCCCGGCACGTCGGGCACCTTGTTGTAAGCCGTGTCCAGGCCTTCGAGCGCGTTGTCGCGCGCGGCCTCGACCTCCGCGACGGTGGTCGCCTTGTCGATGCTGTCGCGATCGTCGAAGTTCACCGAGCCCGGGCCCCAGGCGGGCATCACCAGCTGCGCGATGAAGAACGTCACGATGCTCAGGAACACGAACAGCCGCACCGGGCTGACGTAGCGCACCCGGCGGCCCTCGAAGTATTCCCGGCTCAGGTAGCCGGGCCGGGAGAGCAACGGCCACAGCGTGCGGAACACGCGCGCGTCGATGTTGAGCACGGTGTCGAGGAAGTCGCCCATGATGCTGCCGAAGTGGCGCACCAGGCCGTCCACCGGCTGGCCGCAGCGATAGCAGTGCGGGCCGAGCAGGGGCGTGCCGCAGTTGGCGCAGGCGCGCGCGGGAGGGCCCGCGGCGTCGGTCGCGGTCGGAGCGGGTTCGGTCATCGTCGTTTCCCCGTTTGGCCGGGCTAAGATAGCCATTCGCCGCGCCGCTGCGCCAGCACCGGCGCCGGCCCCCGCACTGGTGACCCATGCATCCGCCGAACGCCGCCCCGCGCTTCGCCGCCGAAGCGCGCGCCACCGCCGTCCTCGCCGCGCCGCTCGTCGCCGGGCACCTGGCCACCGGGCTGATCGGTTTCGTCGACGCGGCCATCGCCGGCCACCACGGCACCGCCACGCTCGCGGCGGTCGCGGTCGGCGCCGCGCTCTACGCGCTGCCGATGATGGTGCCGATGGGCACGTTGATGGCGCTGCCGCCGGCGGTGTCGCAGCTCGACGGCGCCGGCCGCCGCGCGGACATCGGTCCGCTGTTCCGGCAGGCGCTTTGGCTGGCGCTGGCGCTCGGCATCGGGATGTTCGCCTTCATGACCCTGGCCGGGCATGCGCTCGGGCCGATGGGAATCGCCGCCGACGTGCGCCCGGGCGCGCGCGATTTCCTGCACGGGATCCGCTGGGGCGCGCCGGCGCTGACGCTGTACCTGGCGATGCGCTACCTCAGCGACGGCCTGCACTGGTCGCTGCCGACGATGCTGTTCGGATTCGGCGGGCTCGTCGTGCTGGTGCCGCTGGGCTACATGTTCACCTTCGGCTACGACGGCCTGCCGGGCGTGCGGATCCCGGAGATGGGCGCCGGCGGGCTCGGCCTCGCCTCGGCGGTGATGCTGTGGGCGCAGGCGCTGTCGTTCGCGCTGTACCTCGCGCGCTCGCGGCGGTTCGCGCCGCTGGCGCTGTTCTCGCATTTCGAGCGGCCGAAGCGCGCGCCCGTCGTCGCTTTACTGCGCAACGGCCTGCCGATCGGCGTGACCGTGGCGATGGAGGGCGGGCTGTTCATCGTCACCGCGCTGCTGATCGGCCGCCTCGGCGCGTTGCCGGTGGCGGCGCACCAGATCGCGATCAACGTGTCGGCGCTGTGCTTCATGGTGCCGTTCGGCCTCGCCGAGGCGACCACGGTGCGGGTGGGCCACGCGCGCGGCCGCGGCAGCGCGGACGGCGTGCGCCGCGCGGCGATGGCCGGCTACGCGCTCGCGCTGCTCACGCAGGCCTGTTCGGCGCTGGTGCTGCTGGCGGGCAACGACCTGCTCGTGTCGCTGTACACGCGCGATGCCGCGGCGGCCGCGCTGGCGGCGTCGCTGCTGCTGTACGCGGCCGCGTTCCAGTTCCCGGACGGCATCCAGGTGGTGTCGGCGGGCGCGCTGCGCGGCCTCGGCGACACACGCGTGCCGATGTTCCTCGCCGCGCTCGCCTACTGGGGCGTGGGCATGCCGCTGGGCGCCGGGCTCGGGCTCGGCCTCGGCTGGGGACCGAAGGGCATGTGGATCGGTCTCATCGCCGGCCTCGGCGTGGCCGCGGTGCTGCTGGGCTGGCGCTTCCTGCGCGCCAGCGCGCGCCCGCTCCCGGCCGGCGGCGCCAACGCGGCCTGAACCGGCCGGGCGTGACCGAAGGGAGCGGTGACGTCCGGATCATGCGCGCGGCACCCCGCTGCCGATACCCTGTGCGCCTGATGCCAGGAGCCAGTGCATGAACGAGTCCCGCCGCGGCCCGATCGCCCGATTCTTCAAGGGCCTTTGGGATGCGATGAATTTCACCCGCATGCTCGCGTTCAACCTGGTGTTCTTCGGGTTGCTGCTGCTGGTGCTCGGCGCGCTCGCCTCCGGCGACGGCGCCCGGCCGCTCCCGGACCGGACCACGCTGGTCGTCGCGCCCGAGGGACGCCTGGTCGAGCAGTACAGCTCCGACCCCGCGAGCCGCGCGCTCGCGCGCCTGTACGGCGACAAGGGCGCGGGCGAGGTGCAGCTGCGCGACCTGGTGCGCGCGCTCGACGCGGCGGCGAAGGACAAGCGCATCGAGCGCGTGCTGCTGCGCACCGACGCGCTCTCGTTCCAGGGCTACGCATCGGTGCGCGAGGTGGCGGCGGCGCTGCGGGAACTGCGCGCGTCGGGCAAGCAGGTGGTCGCGTTCGGCGAAGGCTTCGACCAGTGGCAGTACCTGCTGGCGTCGCAGGCCGACGAGGTCTACCTCGACCCGATGGGCGGCCTGCTGCTCGAGGGCCTCGGCCGCTATCGCCAGTACTACCGCGAAGGCCTGCAGGACAAGCTCGGCGTGGACGTGCACCTGTTCCGCGTCGGCGAATACAAGTCGGCGGCGGAACCCTTCATCCTCGACGCCGCGTCGCCGGAGTCGAAGGAAGCCGACCTGTTCTGGATGAACGACGTGTGGCGGCGCTACGTCGCCGACGTGGCGAAGGCGCGGCGGCTCGACGCGGCCGGGGTGGCCGCCGGCATCGACGGCGCGCCCGAAGGCATCGAGGCGGCCGGCGGCGACATGGCGCAATACGCGCTGCGGCAGAAGCTGGTCGACGGGTTGAAGACCGAGCAGGACATCGACGACCTGATGGCGCAGCGCGGCGTCGCCGACGAGAGCGCGGCGGACGGCTTCCGCGAGATCGACCTGGCCGGCTACCTGCGCCACATCGACCGCGGCATCGACGCCGTGGACGAGCGCCCCGAAGTCGCGATCGTGGTCGCCGAGGGCGAGATCAGCGGCGGCGAACAGCCGCCCGGCACGATCGGCGGCGATTCGACCTCGGCGTTGCTGCGCTCGGCGCGCGACGACGACTCCGTGCGCGCGGTGGTGCTGCGGGTGAACTCGCCCGGCGGCGAGGTCTTCGCCTCCGAGCAGATCCGCCGCGAGGTCGTCGCGCTGAAGGAGGCGGGCAAGCCCGTCGTCGTTTCGATGGGCGACCTGGCGGCGTCGGGCGGCTACTGGATCGGCATGGATGCGGATCGCATCTATGCGGATCCTTCGACCATCACCGGCTCGATCGGCATCTTCGGCATGATCCCGACCATCCCGCGCGCGCTCGACAAGATCGGCGTGCACACCGACGGCGTCGGCACCACCCCGCTGGCCGGCGCGTTCGACATCACCCGGCCGCTGGATCCGCGCGTCGCCACGGTGATCCAGGCAGTGATCGACAAGGGTTACCGCGACTTCACCGGGCGCGTGGCGAAGGCGCGCGGGCGCAGCGTCGGCGAAATCGACGCCGTCGCGCGCGGCCGCGTGTGGAGCGGCGCGCAGGCGCGCGAGCGCGGGCTGGTGGACGACTTCGGTGGTGTCGCCGATGCCGTGGCCGACGCCGCGAAGCGCGCCAGGCTCGGCAAGCCGGGCACCTACCAGGTGCGCTACCTGGACGGCGCCACCACGCCGTTCGAGCGGTTCTTCTCGCGCTTCGCGGAAAGCCGCGCCGGCGCCGCGATGCTGCGCGGCACCGGCCTGGGCGAAGCGATGCTTGCGCGCGCGCTGCCGCGCCAGGCGCAGGACCTGCGCTTCCTGCAGGACGCGTTGCAGGCGCATGGCGGCGCCCCGGTGAAGGCGCTCGCGTACTGCTTCTGCGGGCCGTGATTCGGGCGCGGGTGCCGGCGGCTCAGTAGCCCGACTGCGCGTCCACCGCGGCGCGCTGCTTCGCCGCGGCATCCTCGACTTGGCCATCGACGGCCTTTGCGCGGTCGATGGGCTGGCGGATCGCGTCGCGCAGTTCCGTCGCGTTCGCGCCCTCGTCGGCGCCCTCGTTCGCGGCGATGCCGCCCTGGCCGGAAGCCTCCGCCGCATCCGCCTGCGGTTCCGGCGGCCGGTCGGTGTCCGGCGGTTCCGGCTTGCTGCAGGCCGCGCACAGCAGCAGGGCGAGTGCGGCAACGGCGGGGGCCGGCTTGCGGTTGCGGGCCCGGGCGGACATCGGCATGGCGCGTTCCTCCGGCAAGGGGGTGCGGCGCTATGCTACCCCGCATGGGTGCGAACCGCTGGCGGCTGGACGGACAACTCGCGCTGGTGACCGGCGGCAGCGCCGGCATCGGCCTGGCGATCGTGCGCGAGCTGCTCGGCTTCGGCGCCGACGTGCTGGCCGTGGCCCGCGACGGCGATGCGCTCGAGCGCGTGCGCGACGAGCTTGGGGACGAGTTCGGCGAGGACCGCGTGTTCGCGCTGGCCGCCGACGTCGCCGACGACGAGCAGCGGCGCGAGGTGCTCGACTGGATCGAGGACCGCGGCGACGGCCTCAACATCCTGGTCAACAACGCCGGCGGCAACCTCACGCGCCCGTCCGCCGACTACACCGAGGACGAGTGGCGCGGCATCTTCGAGGTCAACCTGTTCAGCGCGTTCGAGCTCTCGCGCTACGCGCACCCGCTGCTGTCGAAGCACGCCGCCTCGAGCATCGTCAACGTCGGCAGCGTGTCCGGCGTTACCCACGTGCGCAGCGGCGCGCCCTACGGCATGAGCAAGGCTGCGCTGCACCAGATGACCCGCAACCTCGCGGTGGAGTGGGCCGAGGACGGCGTGCGCGTGAACTCGGTGGCGCCGTGGTACATCCGCACGCGGCGCACGTCCGGCAAGCTCGCCGATCCCGACTACCTCGACGAAGTGCTGCTGCGCACGCCGATGGGGCGCATCGGCGAGCCGGAGGAGGTGGCCGCGGCAGTCGCGTTCCTGTGCCTGCCGGCGGCAGCGTACATCACCGGCGAGTGCATCGCGGTGGACGGCGGATTCCTGCGCTACGGGTTCTGACGCAGCGCCGACCCGGGGTCGGCGGCCGGAAGCGCAGCCGACCATGGGTCGGCTCTACGGGCAATCGCTCCGCGCGAGGGTCGCCCTGAGCAATTCGTATTCGCGCCGGCGCGCGTCGTCCTGCTTCGCGCCGGCGAACTTCCAGCGGAATTCGGCTTCGTCGACCCGGCGTCGCCATGCCTGGCACAGGTCCCCGGCGGCGACGGGCGCGCACGCGTCGGCGATCTTCTCGCAGGCGGCGGCGTCGTTGCGCACGCTGCCGTCGAGCCCGACCACCCGCAGCGGCGCGCAGCGCTCCTGCGGTGTCGCGGATTCGGTCAGGGTCTCGCTGCCGTCCCAGGCGCGGCAGGCGTACAGCGCCGGCGGCGGCCCGGGTTTCGCCGCCGCCGCGGCGCCGTCGCCCGCGGGTTCGCCGGCGGCCGACAGCGGCTGGATGGCGGCGGCGATCTCCTTCGCTTCGTCGGCGCGCTCCGCGGCGACGATCGCCGGCATGCGTTCCTCGCGCGGCACGTACGCCGGCAGCGGCGGCGGCACGTCCACCACCTGCCGCTCCTGGCGCGAACCCCGGGGGCAGGGCACGTCGTTCTGCAGCGTCACGTGGCCGGCGGCGTCGGTGCAGCGGTAGATCGCCAGCGCGCGCGGCGCCGCGGCGTCCTGCGCCGCCGCGGGCAGCGCGAACGTGGCGGCGAGCAGCGTCGCGGCGAGGGCGTGGCGCGCGTTCATCGTCCGCCGCAATCCGCGTCCAGTCGCGCGTCGAGGCCGCGCTCCTCCAGTTCGAGGCGGGCCCGCTCGCTCGGCATCGCGTTGAAGAACCGGCGTTCGAGCTCGCCGCGGCGGTCGCGCAGGCGCGCGCAGGTTTCCGCCTGCGGCATGGCGCGGCAGCTGTCGCGCACCCAGGTGCCGGCCGGCACCGGCCAGCCCAGCGTCCACATGGGCACCCAGCGCGGATTGCCTTCGGGCGAATCGCTCGTGTAGGTGGTGTTGTCGGGCGTCGTGCATTCGTACATCGGCGTCGGCGGGGCCTGGCGCACGATCACGACGCGCGGTGGCGCGGGCGCCGCGGTGGTGGCGACGGCCGGCGCGGGCGCCGGCGACGACGGTCGCGGGGCGTCTGTGGGGCGCAGCATCTCGCGCGTTTCCTGGTGCTCGCCCTTCGCGCACGGGGTGTCGCGCAGGGTGACGGCGCCGTCGGCGGCCAGGCAGCGGTAGACCGTCACCTGGGACGCGGCCTGCCGCGACTCCGGCTGCGCCTGCGTCCGCGCCGGCGCCGCCTGGCGCAGCGCGGCCATGGCGCCGCCGGCCGCGACGAATGCCGCCGCCGCGACGAACGCGCGGGCCGCGGCCAGGCGGCTTGCGCGGAATGGACGCTCGGGACGCATGCTTCGATCTTGCCGCGCGACCGCGGCGGCGCCAAGCGGCCGGCGCCCGCGGGTGCGCGGCGGTTCAGCAGCGTCCGCGCGCCGGCGGCCGCGTTCAGCCGCGCAGCAGTGCGCCGGTCAGCGCGTCGCGGATGTCGCTGGGGCGGTCGCGGCCGCCGGTTTCGCCTGCGACGATGCCGTCGACCGCATCGCGCATCGAGGGGTCGAGGTCGGCGAGGCGCACCGGCGCGGGCGCGCCCGCG
>DASTWT010000141.1:0-5473 GCA_035765815.1 Luteimonas sp.
CGGCGGCGGGCTGGCCCGCCTCGCGGAACGGCGGAAGGTCCGGGGTGAACGGTGCAGCGTCCTTCCTGGGCGCGGTTTTCTGGTCGAAGATCGCCATCGTGATGCCCTCTGCGGGGTTGTCATGGGGAAGGTCCCCGGTCGCCCGAGCCTACTACATCCGGAACACGCCGAAACGCATCCCCGTCGCGATTTCCGCGTTCAGCGACGCGGAAATGCCGAGCCCCAGCACCCGACGCGTGTCCGCCGGATCGATGATGCCGTCGTCCCACAGCCGCGCCGTCGCGTACCACGGGCTGCCCTGGTGCTCGTACTGCTCGCGCACCGGCGCCTTGAACGCTTCCTCTTCCGCCGCCGGCCATTCGCCGCCGCGCGCCTCGATGCCGTCGCGCTTCACCGTCGCCAGCACCGCCGCGGCCTGCTCGCCGCCCATCACGCTGATGCGCGCGTTCGGCCACATCCACAGGAACCGCGCGCCGTACGCGCGCCCGCACATCGCGTAGTTGCCGGCGCCGAAGCTGCCGCCGATGACGACGGTGAACTTCGGCACGTGCGAGCACGCCACCGCCGTCACCATCTTCGCGCCGTCCTTCGCGATGCCGGCCTGCTCGTACTTGCGGCCGACCATGAAGCCGGTGATGTTCTGCAGGAACACCAGCGGGATGCCGCGCTGGTTGCACAGCTCGATGAAGTGCGCGCCCTTGAGCGCGCTCTCCGAGAACAGGATGCCGTTGTTGGCGACCACGCCCACCGGGTAGCCGTGGATGTGCGCGAAGCCGGTCACGAGCGTCTTGCCGTAGCGCGCCTTGAACTCCTGCAGCTCGCTGCCGTCGACGACGCGCGCGATCACCTCGCGGATGTCGAACGGCCGGCGCGGATCCTTCGGCACGATGCCGTACAGCTCGTCGGCGGCGTAGAGCGGCTCGCGCGACTCGCGCGTGGCGAGCGACGCCGGTAGCACCTTGCGCCGGTTGAGCCCGCCGACGATGTCGCGCGCGATCTGCAGCGCGTGCCGGTCGTCCTCCGCGAAATGGTCGGCCACGCCCGACACCGCGGTGTGCACGTCGGCGCCGCCCAGCGTCTCCGCGTCGACGACTTCGCCGGTCGCCGCCTTCACCAGCGGCGGGCCGCCGAGGAAGATCGTGCCCTGTTCCTTCACGATCACCGACTCGTCGCTCATCGCCGGCACGTAGGCCCCGCCGGCGGTGCACGAGCCCATCACCACCGCGACCTGCGGGATGTTCTCCGCGCTCATCCGCGCCTGGTTGTAGAAGATGCGGCCGAAGTGCTCCTTGTCCGGGAACACCTCGTCCTGCAGCGGCAGGAACGCGCCGCCGGAATCGACGAGGTAGATGCAGGGGAGGTTGTTCTCGCGCGCGACTTCCTGCGCGCGCAGGTGCTTCTTCACCGTCATCGGGAAGTAGGTGCCGCCCTTGACCGTGGCGTCGTTGGCGACGACCACGACCTCCTGGCCCATCACGCGCCCGATGCCGCAGACCATCCCGGCCGCGGGCGCGGCGCCGTCGTACATGTCCTCGGCGGCGAGCGGCGCGATCTCGAGGAACGGCGAACCCGCATCGAGCAGCGCGGCGATGCGGTCGCGCACCGGCAGCTTGCCGCGCTCGGTGTGCTTGTCGCGCGCCTTCCGCCCGCCGCCCTCGGCCGCGCGCGCGAGGCGCCTGTCGAGTTCGTCGACGAGGCTGCGGTGGAAGTCGGCGTTGGCGCGGAACTCGTCCGAACGCGGATCCAGTTGCGAGGCGATGGCGGGCATCCGCCGATTCTACGGAAAAAGGATTGCCGCAAAAAAAAGGCCCGCCGGAGCGGGCCTCTTTCCAGCGATGCGCGGAGCGTCGCTTACTTCTTGGCTTCGTCGGCCGCGGTCTGCGCCTTGTCCGCCATGTTCTGGGCGGCGTCGGCGGTGTTCTGCGCGGCGTTCGCGGTCGCCTGGGCGGCGTCGGCGGCGGCCTGGTTGGCGGCGGTCTTGGCGGCGTCGGCGGCCTGCTCGGCGTTCGCGGCGACTTCGCCCGCGGCCTCGCCGGTGGCGGCGGCGGCGGCCTCGGCGCCCTGCTGGGCGGCGTCGCCCGCGGCGGACACGGCGTCGCCCGCGGCGGCACCGGCCTGGTCGGCGGCGGCGGAGGCCTCGGCGGCCTGCTGCTGCGCTTCGGGGGTCTCGTTCTTGCAGGCCGACAGCGCGAGCACGGCGGCAGCGGCCAGGACGAAAAGCTTGGTGTTCATGACATCTCCGGAGGGTATTGGGATGGAACGGCGGACAGCCTAAACGCCCGATGTGAATGGGCGCGTGACGATGGTGAACCCGGCGGCGGCGGACGTCAAAACCCGGGAGCCTGAAACGAAAAAAGCCGCCGGCGCGAGGCCGGCGGCTTCATATCGCGACAGCTCGAAGCGGCTTACTTCTTCGCCGGCTCGGCGGCGTCCTGCGCAGCGTCCTTCGCCTGCTCGGCGGAGTCGGCGGCGTTGTCGGCAGCGTCGGCGGCGGCGTCGGCCTCACCCATGGTCGGGGCGGCAGCGGCGGCGTCGGCCGAGGTGCTGGCGGCGTCGGCAGCGGCAGCGGCGGCGTCAGCCGAAGCCTGGGCGGCGTCGGCGGAGGCGGCGTCGCCGGTCGCAGCGGCGGTGTCGGCAGCCTGCTGGGCGTCGGTGGCGGCGGCGGCAGCGTCGGCCGCGGAGTCCGCAGCCTGCTGCGAGTTGGAGCAAGCGGCCAGGGCAACGCCCATGGCAAGGGCGAGCAGCGCCTTGTTGATGGTCATGATCAAATCTTCCTCGTCGTTAGTTTGGCAACGCGCAACTGCGCGCCAATAACATGATGACAAGCCCGTGTCCCCTGTCAAGCGGGTGGGCCATCTTTTTTTGGTTAAGCAGGTTTAACGTTTCACGCCAGCTCGACGGCGACCGCGGTCGCCTCGCCGCCGCCGATGCACAGCGAGGCCACGCCGCGGCGTCCGCCGCGCGCCTGCAGCGCGTGCAGGAGGGTCACCAGCAGGCGGGCGCCGCTGGCGCCGATGGGGTGGCCCAGGGCCACCGCGCCGCCGTTGACGTTGAGTCGGTCGTGCGGGATGCCCAGGTCGGTCATCGGCGCCATGGCGACGCAGGAGAAGGCTTCGTTGACCTCGAACAGGTCCACGTCGCCCACCGTCCAGCCGGCCTTGTCCAGGACGTTGCGCAAGGCGGACACCGGGGCGGTGGTGAACCACTCCGGCGCCTGGGAATGGGTGGCGTGGGCGACGATCCGGGCGATCGGGGCCAACCCGCGCGCCTTCGCCTCGCCGGCCGACATCAGCACCAGCGCGGCCGCGCCGTCGGAGATCTTGGACGCGCCGGCCGCGGTGAGCAGGCCGTCCTTGCCGAACGCCGGTCGCAGGGACGGGATCTTCGCGATGTCGATCCTGCCGGGCTCCTCGTCCTTGTCCACGACGACGTCGCCCTTGCGGCCCTTGACGGTCACCGGGACGATCTCGGCATCGAACGCGCCCGATGCCTGGGCGGCCTGCGCGCGGTGCACGCTTTCCGCGGAGAAGGCGTCGAGCGCGGCGCGGTCGTAGCCGTACTTCGCGCACGCCATGTCGCCGAACACGCCCATCGCCTGGCCGTCGTAGGGATTGGTCAGGCCGTCGTACGCCATGTGGTCGAGGAACTCGGCGCTGCCGTAGCGGATGCCCGTGCGCGAGCCGTTGAGCAGGTGCGGCGCGTTGGTCATCGATTCCATGCCGCCGGCGACGACGACCTTCGCCGAGCCGGCCTTGATCAGGTCGTGGCCGAGCATCGCGGCCTTCATGCCGGAGCCGCAGACCTTGTTGACCGTGGTGCAGCCGGCCGACACCGGGATGCCGGCGCCGAGCGAGGCCTGGCGCGCCGGCGCCTGGCCGAGGCCGGCGGGAAGCACGCAACCCATCAGCACCTCGTCCACCTGGTCCGGCGCGAGCCCGGCGTGGGCGAGGGCGCCGGTGATCGCGGCGCTGCCGAGCTGCGGCGTGGGCACGCCGGTGAACTGGCCGAGGAAGGAACCGATGGCGGTGCGCTTGGCACCGACGATGACGACGCTCTGGTCGGAGGTGTCGGACATGGGGGACTCCATTGGGGGAGCGGCCGCGGCCGCATCGCCCGATTATGGCGCGAATCGGGCCGCGATGCTGCAGTGCCGCATCGCTTGCGGGGCTTCCCGGGGCGGCGCACATAATGGGGTCCGGCAGTGAGGGGGTGTCCGATGCGCAATCTTTCCGGCCCGGCGCGCAACGCGTTGGCGATGGCTGTCGTCCTCGGCCTGGCGGCCTGCGGAAGCGGCAATGGTGGCAACGTCAAGCCGACCCCGCCGCCCACCCCGCCGCCGACGAGTGGCGGCGGCGGAAGCACCCAGCCCGGCTTCGCGGACCACCTGTCGCTGACCGACGACGTCGCCGCGCGCGCGGCCGGATATACCGGCGCCGGCGTCACCATCGGCTTCGTCGACACCGGCGTGAACCGCAACCATCCCGCGTTGGCGGGGCGCGTCGACGCCAACTTCGTGCACGTCGATGCCCCCAACGACCTCACCGTCGACGACAAGGTCGGCCACGGCACCACGGTCGCGATGCTCGCGGCGGGCAAGGCGTTCGGGCAGTGGCCCGGCGGCATCGCGCCCGACGCGCACGTCGTTTCGTCGCGCATCATCGCCGACAAGCCGCCGGCCGACGACGGGTCGGGACAGGGCAACCAGATCAACAGCGGCGAAGGCTACGGCGCCTTCTTCGCGGCGATCGACGGGGAACTCGCCGACGCCGGCGCGAAGATCATCAACAACTCGTGGGGCGGCCTGTACTGGACCGACCCGGCGGTGACCAGGGAATTTGCCGATGCCTACCGCGATTTCGTGGTCACGCGCGGCGGCCTGGTGGTGTTCGCCAACGGCAATGCCGGCGCGGACAGCCGCTACCGCCCGAACCCGTCCGACAACGCGGCGTTGCCGAGCAAGGACGGGGCGGCGGACCTCGAGGTGGGCTGGCTCACCGTCGGCGCGCTCGACACGCTGCATCCGACCCGGCTCGCCTCGTATTCGCAGGCCTGCGGCGTGGCGATGGACTATTGCCTGGTCGCGCCGGGCGACGTGGTGTTCACCGGCGCGACCGACACGGCCGGCCACCCGACCTACTGGGTCGGCAGCGGCACCTCGTTCGCGGCGCCGCTGGTTTCGGGCGCGGCGGCGGTGGTCTGGTCGGCGTTCCCGTACTTCGACAACGACCTGGTGCGGCAGACGCTGCTCGGCACGGCCAAGGACCTGGGCGACCCGGGCGTGGACGCCGTGTTCGGCCACGGGCTGCTCGATGTCGCCGCGGCGGTGAAGGGCCCGGCGCGCTTCGACTGGGGCGACGTCACCGTCTCGTTCACCGGCACCTCGACCTGGTCGAACGCGATTTCCGGCGCAGGCGGCCTGGTCAAGCGCGGCACCGGCACGCTGGTGCTCGCGCAGGACTCGACCTACACCGGC
>DASTWT010000142.1:0-6502 GCA_035765815.1 Luteimonas sp.
ACCGCGGCGAGCACCGGCAGCGTGCGCTGGTCGCGGGCGTCGGCGGGCGGCGGCGCGGCCGCATCGGCGCCCGCCTCGAGCAGCGCGATCGCGCGGTCGACGCGGCCGTTGCGCGCAGCGGCGTACAGCGCCGCTTCCGCCAATTCGCCCTCGGCGAGCGCGTCGCCTTCCGCCGTCGCGGCGTCGTCTTCGTCCTCGACCGGCAGCGTCTGCCAGCCTGCGCCCAGCGGCGTCGGCGCCCGGACCCGCTGCAGCACGCCGTGCAGCAGCGGCGCGACCACGATCGAGGCCAGCGCCAGGCCCCAGCGCAGCCCCGGGCCGAGCAAGCCCGGCCATGCGAGCAGCAGCGGCAGCGCCGCGAGCAGCACGACCGCGGCCGCCGCGGCGAGCCCGCGCCAGTCGCCGGTGTCGACTCGCGCCAGGTCGCGCCAGTGGTCGGCGGCGTGGCCGCCGTCGCGCTCCATGCCGTGCCACAGCGGCCACACCCGCCATGCGGCGACGAGCGCGATGCCGAACGCGAGGCTGGCCGCGAGCGCGGCGGCGAGGCTGCCGCTGGCGAGCAGCGACGAGAAGGGCCAGGCCACCAGCGCGGCGAACAGGCCGGCGCTCGCGATCCACAGCAGGGCCAGGCCCGCGGCGTGCCGCGTCCACGGCACGATCGCCGGCGCGCGGCGCCAGCGCGAGACCGCCAGCGCGAACGCCGGCTGCGCCAGGGTGGCGGCGATCGCCGCCGGCGCGCCGCCGAAACCGGCGGCCGCGGCGAGCGCGGCGCCCGAGGCCAGCGCCGCGGGCGGGAGGGCGCGCTGCAGGCCGGGCATCTCAGGCATCGGTGCCCCAGTCCCCCGCCATCGGATCGGCGGCGCTGGAAGGCGGGAACTGCAGGTGGAAGCCGCGGGCGCCGAGGTTCTCCATCACCGTGGCCGTGTCCTCGCGGGCGAGCTTGCGCTCGGGCGAGAGCTCCACCTCGAGCACGAAGGCGAGCTGGCCCAGGCGCGTGCGCAACGGCTCGGGCAACCGCCCGAGGTCGTCGCGCGCGGCGAGGTAGACGTAGGTGTCGGCCCTTTTCAGGCTCTTGTAGACGTAGGCGCGCATCGCCGCGATTGTGTCGGAAAGGCGCGGATTGGGGAACACGGCCTCAGTGGTAACCCTCGCCGGCCTCCACCTTGCCCCTGAACACGCGGTACGACCACCACGTGTAGCCCAGGATCGCCGGCAGCAGGAACACGATGCCGACGCCGAGGAACATCTGCGACGAAGGCGACGAGGCCGCGTCCCACAGGCTCAGGCCAGGCGGCACGATGTTCGGCCAGATGCCGATGACCAGGCCGGCGAAGCCGAGCGCGAAGAACGCCAGCGTCAGCACGAACGGCCGCGCGTCGCGGCCCTCGGTCATCGCCGCGCGCCACAGCGCGAACGCGTTGGCCAGCGCCAGCAGCGGCACCGGCGCCAGCCACCAGAAATGGCCGCCCTCGAACCATCGCGCCATGATCCGCGAGTCGAGGAACGGCAGCCAAGCGCTCACCAGGCCCATGAACGCGACGACCACCAGCACCAGCGGCCGGGTCAGCGTGCGCGCGGTACGCTGCAGCGGCCCGGTCGTCTTCAGCACCAGCCAGGTCGCGCCGAGCAGCGCGTAGCCGAACAGCACCGCGACGCCGGTCAGCATCGAGAACGGGCTGAACCACGCGAACGCGGCCGGCAGGTGCACCGCCGCGGACGCGGGGCGCGGGATGCCCTCGACGATCGCGCCCAGCATCACGCCCTGCGCGAACGCGACGACCATCGAGCCGAGCGCGAACGCGGCGCCCCAGAACGGCTTGCCGCGCGTGGCCTTGAAGCGGAACTCGAACGCGACGCCGCGGAAGATCAGCGCGATCAGCATCATCAGCACCGGCAGGTACAGCGTCGAGAGGATCAGCGCGTAGGCCTTCGGGAACGCCGCGAGCAGGCCGGCGCCGCCGAGCACGAGCCAGGTCTCGTTGCCGTCCCAGATCGGCGCGGCGGTGTTCATCATGTGGTCGAGCTGGTGCTCGTCCTGGGCGAAGGGCGCGAGGATGCCGAGGCCGAGCACGAAGCCGTCGAGCAGCACGTACATCAGCACGCCGAAGCCGATCACGCCGAACCACAGCACCGGCAGCACGGTTTCCAGGCCGCTCACGGGCGCACCTCCGCGTCGCGCACGCCGGCATCCACCGGCTCGTCGGGCAGCGACAGCGGCCGCGCCGGCGTCTTCTCGCCGCCGCGCGTGTCCTTCGGCGGCTGCTTCACCGGCCCGATCAGCAGCAGCTTGCGCAGGTACCAGATGCCGGCGCCGAAGATGACGGCATAGGCCAACGCGTAGATGATCAGCGACGAGAGCACCGCCGCCGCGGCGATGTTCGGGCTCACCGCCTCGCTCGTGCGCAGCAGGCCGTACACCACGTAGGGCTGGCGCCCGATCTCGACCACGTACCAGCCCGAGAGCAGCGCTAGGAAGCCGGCGGGGCTCATCCAGCGCCAGCCGTCGAGCAGCCAGCGCGAGCGTTCCAGCGCACCGCGGCGCCACGCCCACAGCGAGGCGAACGCGAGCAGCAGCATCAGGATGCCGAGCCCGACCATCGCCCGGAAGGCGAAGAACACCGGCGCGACCGGGGGCCGCTCGTCGCGGGGCACCGCGGTGAGCGGCTCGATCGTGCCGTTCCAGTCGTGTTTCAGGATCAGGCCGCCCAGGCGCGGCACGGCGATCTCGTAGTCGTTGCGCTCGGCCTGCTGGTCGGGCACGCCGAACAGCACCAGCGGCGTGCCCTCGCCGGGCTCGCCGTCGTGCCAGTGGCCTTCCATGGCGGCGAGCTTCACCGGCTGGTGCTCGCCGACGTTGAGGCCGTGCAGGTCGCCGGCGAGGATCTGCAGCGGCACCGCGATCGCGGCGAACGCGACCGCGTGTTTCAGCATCCGCGCCGCGGCGGCCGCGTGCACGCCGCGCCGCAGGTACCACGCGCTGGCGCCGCCGATCACGAAGCAGGTGGTGATGAACGCGGCCAGCACCATGTGCGCCAGCCGGTACGGGAACGACGGGTTGAAGACGATCGCCCACCAGTCGACCGGCACGAACCAGCCGCGCGCGTCGATCGCGTAGCCCTGCGGCGTCTGCATCCAGCTGTTGGCGGAGATGATCCAGAACGTCGAGATCAGCGTGCCGAGCGCGACCATGCAGGTGGCGAAGAAGTGCAGCCGGTCGGACACCTTGCGCCAGCCGAACAGCATCACGCCGAGGAACGTGGCCTCCAGGAAGAACGCCGTGAGCACCTCGTACGACAGCAGCGGCCCGAGGATGTTGCCCGCGCGCTCGCTGAGGACCGCCCAGTTCGTGCCGAACTGGAAGCTCATCACGATGCCCGACACCACGCCCATGCCGAAGGAGACCGCGAAGATCTTCAGCCAGAAGAAGTAGAGGTCGCGCCAGAGGTCGTCGCGGGTGCGCAGCCAGCGCCATTCGATGAAGGCCAGCCAGTTGGCCAGGCCGATGGTGAACGCCGGGAACAGGATGTGGAACGAGATGACGAATCCGAACTGGATCCTCGAAAGCAGCAGCGCATCCAACGCGGCTCTCCGGCGGCGCCTGGGGGAGCGCCCACCCGCCTATTGTGCCCCTTCGGCGTGACCTTCGGCTCGAAAAAAGGGGACGGAGGTAGTTAAGCGCTCCCGCAACTCCCGGTCGCGTGCGATTCCGTCAGCGCTTAACTACCTCCGTCCCCTTTTTTTCCCTGCTACGCTGCGCCGGTTTCCCGCCCGGATCCCGCCATGACACTGCATTCCCGCAGCCTCCCGGCCGCCTTGCTGGCCGTGCTCGCCGCCGCCCTCCCCGTCGCCGCGCACGGCCAGGCCGCACTCGCGAAGGCCGTCGCCGCGCCCTCGATCACGCTCGAGCAGGCGATGGCCGATCCCGACTGGATCGGCCCGCCGGTCGAGGACTTCTGGTGGTCCTGGAACGGCGCGGACGCGCAGTACCGGCTCAAGCGCGAAGGCGCGGCGATCCGCGACACGTGGTCGGTGCCGGTCTCCGGCGGCACGGCGGCGCGCATCGACGGCGCGGCGCGCGCCGGCCTCGACGCATCCGACCCGGTGTACGACCCGCAGCGCGCGCGCATGGCCTACGTCCGCAACGGCGACGTGTTCGTGCGCGACCTGCGCATCGGCGCCCTGCAGCAGCTCACGCGCGACGACGACGACCAGGCGCTGCCGCAGTGGGGCAGCGACGGCGCGCTGTCGTGGCGCGTCGGCAACGACTGGTACCGCTGGACCCCCGCGGGCGGCGTCGTGCAGGCCGCGCGCGTGCTCGCCGAGCGCGCACCGGGCCAGGCGCCGAAGCAGGACGACCTGCGCGACCGCCAGCTGCGCCTGATCGACACGCTGCGCGACGACCGCGCGCGCCGCGACGCCGCGCGCGAGCAGCAGGACGCGTGGCGCGCCGCGGACCCGAGCCGTTCGCCCGCGCCGGCGTACCTCGGCGACGACGTCGCGATCGCCGACACCGCGATGTCGCCCGACGGCCGCTGGCTGCTGGTCGTCACGACCGAGGACGACGGCGACGTCGGCAAGGCGACCAAGCTGCCGCACTACGTGACCGAATCCGGCTACCAGGAAGCGGAGGAAGGCCGCCCGCTCGTGGGCCGCAACGCGCCGCTGCCGCACGCGCTGTGGCTCGTCGACGTCGCCGCCGCCAAGGCGCGCAAGCTCTCGTTCGCGTCGCTGCCCGGCATCGGCACCGATCCGCTCGCCGCGCTGCGCAAGGCCGCGGGCAAGGATCCGCTCGAGGGCGACCGCCCGGTGCGCATCGAGACCGACGGCGACGGCAGCGGGCCCGCGATCCACTGGTCGGCGGATTCGCGCAACGTCGCGGTGCTGGTCCGCGCGGTCGACAACAAGGATCGCTGGCTGGTGACGCTCGCGCCCGCCACGGGCGATGCCGCGGCCCCCACGCTGCAGTCGCGCCACCGCCTGCACGACGACGCCTGGATCAACTGGGACTTCAACGATTTCGGCTGGATGCCCGACGGCCGCACGCTGTGGTACCTGTCGGAGGAGAGCGGCTGGTCGCAGCTGTACACACTGGACACCGGCACCGCCGGCGCGCGCGCGAAGCAGCTCACGTCCGGCCGCTGGGAGGTGTCGCAGCCGCAGCTCGCGGCGGACGGCCACGGATTCCTGTTCCTGTGCAACCGGGCCTCGCCGGTGGACTACGAGGTGTGCCGCGTCGATGCCGGCGGCGGCGAGGTGCGCGAGCTGACCGCGCTCGACGGCGTGGAAGGCTTCGCCCAGTCGCCCGACGGCACGAAGCTGCTGGTCCGCCATTCCGCGGCCTACCTGCCGCCGCAGCTCGCCGTGGTGGACGCGATCGCCGGCGGCCCGGCGCGCGAGCTCACCGACACGCGCAGCGCTGCGTTCAGGGCGATCCCGTGGATCGCGCCCGAGCGCGTCGAGATGCCGTCGGAGCACGGCGCCGGCACGGTCTACGGCAAGTTCTACGGGCCCGCGGTGCGCGAGCCCGGCCGCAAGTACCCGCTGGTGATGTTCGTGCACGGCGCCGGCTACCTGCAGAACGCGGAACTGCGCTGGCCGGACTATTTCCGCGAACAGATGTTCCACAACGTGCTGGTGCAGCGCGGCTACGAAGTGCTCGACCTCGATTACCGCGGCTCGTCCGGCTACGGTCGCGACTGGCGCACCGCGATCTACCGCAACATGGGCCATCCGGAGCTCGAGGACTACCTCGACGGCCTCGACTGGGCGGTGGCGAACCGCCAGGCCGACCGCGACCGCGCCGGCATCTACGGCGGCAGCTACGGCGGCTTCATGACCCTGATGGCGCTGTTCCGCGAGCCGGGCGTGTTCAAGGCCGGCGCGGCGCTGCGGCCGGTGTCGGACTGGACGCGCTACAACCACGAGTACACGTCGAACATCCTCAACACGCCCGACGTGGACCCGGAGGCCTACCTGCGCTCCTCGCCCATCGAGTTCGCCGAGGGCCTGGACGACCGGCTGCTGATCGCGCACGGCATGATCGACGACAACGTGTTCTTCGAGGATTCGGTGAACCTGGCGCAGAAGCTCATCGAGCTGCGCAAGGACCACTGGAGCATCGCGCCGTACCCGCTGGAGCGCCACGGCTTCGTCCACCCGGATGCCTGGTTCGACGAGTACCGGCGGATCCTGGAACTGTTCGACGACACCCTGCGGTAGCCGCCCCGCATCCTCGCCGCCGCGCCCCGACGGGCGGCTGGCTGGCCCCGGCCCCCTCCTGCGTTGGCGGGGGCGGAGGGGCCATGAACGAGATCCGCAACCTGCTGCTGGACGTCCGCGCGGCCCTGCGCCGCGCCGACCGCAAGTTCGAGGCGACGCCGCTGTCGGACAGCCTGGACGACGCCATCCTGCGCCTGGGCCGTGAATCGGAACCGGTGCCGCCGTCGGAAGCGCCGGTGCAGAAGCCGCACGCGCACCGCATCGCCTACGCCTGGCAGGGCGC
>DASTWT010000143.1:0-4036 GCA_035765815.1 Luteimonas sp.
CAGGTCGATCGCCGCCTCGACGCCCGAGTTGCCGCCGCCGACCACCGCCACGCGCTTGCCCTTGAACAGCGGCCCGTCGCAGTGCGGGCAGTAGGCCACGCCCTTGTTGCGGTACTGGTCCTCGCCGGGCACGCCCATCTGGCGCCAGCGCGCGCCGGTGGACAGCACCACCGACTTCGCCTGCAGCGACGCGCCGCTGTCGAGCTGGATCTCGATCAGCCCGCCGGGCTGCTTCGCGGGGACGAGCTTCGCGGCGCGCTGCAGGTTCATCACGTCCACGTCGTATTCGCGCACGTGCTGTTCCAGCGCGACGCCGAGCTTCGGGCCCTCGGTGTACTGCACGGAGATGAAGTTCTCGATCGCCAGCGTGTCCAGCACCTGGCCGCCGAAGCGCTCGGCGGCGACGCCGGTGCGGATGCCCTTGCGCGCGGCGTAGATCGCCGCGGCCGAGCCGGCGGGGCCGCCGCCGACCACGAGCACGTCGAACGGCGCCTTCCGGGCGATCTGCGCGGCGGCGCGGGCGGCGGCGCCGCTGTCGAGCTTCGCGACGACCTGCTCGATCGTCATCCGGCCCTGGTCGAAGGGCTGGCCGTTGAGGAACACCGTCGGCACGCTCATCACCTCGCGCGCCTGCACCTCGTCCTGGTACAGCGCGCCGTCGATGGCGACGTGGCGGATGTTGGAATTGAGCACGCTCATCGCGTTCAGCGCCTGCACCGTGTCGGGGCAGCTCTGGCACGAGAGCGACATGTAGGTCTCGAAGACGAACTCCCCCTCCAGGTCGCGGACCTGGTTGGCGAGTTCCTCGTCGATCTTCACCGGGTGGCCGCCGACCTGCAGCAGCGCCAGCACCAGCGAGGTGAATTCATGGCCCATCGGGATCGCGGCGAAGCGCACGGACACGTCGGTGCCGGCGCGGACGATCGAGAACGAGGGCTTGCGCGCGGCCACGTCGTCGTCGGCGCGCACGCTGATCTTCGCGGAGGTCGCGGCGATGTCGCGCAGCAGCGCCTCGAGTTCGCGCGAGGCGTCGCTGTCGTCGAGTGCGGCGACCAGTTCGATCGGCTGCACCAGCCGCTCCATGTAGGCGGCGAGCTGGGCCTTGAGGTCTGCGTCGAGCATGGACTGGCTCCGATGGATCCGGACGGGGAGGGTGTCCCGGGCGCCGGCGAAGGCGCCCGGGACGATGCGGCCGTGGGGGAGGGGAGCCGGCCGCGAAGCGGTGTTGCGGTCAGTCGCCGCGGGTCAGATCTTGCCGACCAGGTCCAGCGACGGCTTCAGCGTCTTGTCGCCTTCCTTCCACTTGGCCGGGCACACCTCGCCCGGATGGCTGGCGACGTACTGCGCGGCCTTGACCTTGCGCAGCAGCTCGGACGCGTCGCGGCCGATGCCGTTGTCGTGGATCTCGCACAGCTTGATCTGGCCTTCCGGGTTGACCACGAAGGTGCCGCGCAGCGCCAGGCCCTCTTCCTCGATCATCACGTCGAAGTTGCGGGTGAGCGCGCCGGTCGGGTCGCCGACCATCGTGTAGTTCACCTTCCTGATGGCGTCCGAAGTGTCGTGCCACGCCTTGTGCGCGAAGTGGGTGTCGGTGGAGACGCTGTAGATCTCGACGCCGAGCTTCTTGAACTCCTCGTACTTGTCGGCCAGGTCCTCGAGCTCCGTCGGGCAGACGAAGGTGAAGTCGGCCGGGTAGAACACCACCACCGACCACTTGCCCTTCAGGCTGGCCTCGGTGACTTCGACGAACTTGCCGTCCTTCAGGGCCTGGGCCTTGAACGGCTTCACTTGGGTGTTGATCAGGGACATGGAACGGGTCCTCGCGGTGGATGGAAGGGTTGGATCGAAGGGAACAGGGCAATGCTAGGCCGGTCGATTCAAATCATCAAATTGATTGATAACATGAATGCAATAGGAAATATCTATCGTTCAGCCGGCCTCCCCGGGCGGGTCCAGGAGCAGAGCGAGGTCCGCCACGAAGCCGCGGAACGCCGCCTCCCGCGACGCCGCGTCGCGCTGCCGCAGCACGGCCGAGGGATGCAGGGTGGCGAAGCCGACCCGGCCATCCGGCAGTGCCTGCCAGGTCCCGCGCTGTCGCATGAGCCCGAACTTCGTGCCGAACACGTTGCGGGCGGCGATGGCGCCCAGGCAGACCACGATGCGCGGCCGGATCCGCGCCAGTTCGCCCTCCAGCCACAGGCGGCAGGCGCGCTGCTCCGCGGGGTTCGGGCTCTTGTGCAGGCGGATCTTGCCGCGGCGCTCGAACTTGAAGTGCTTCACCGCGTTGGTGACGTACATGCGTTCGCGGTCGATGCCCAGCTCGGCGAGCGCGCGATCGAAGAGCTTGCCCGAGGGGCCGACGAACGGCCGCCCGGCGAGGTCCTCGGCATCGCCCGGCTGCTCGCCGACGACGAGGATGCGCGCGCGCGCCGGACCCTCGCCGAACACCGTCTGCGTCGCCGGCTTCCACAGCGGGCAGCGCTTGCAGCCGGCCGCAGCCTCGCGCAGCGCCGCGAGGCTGCCGTCGACCGGCTCCGGCGCGCTGCCCTCGGGCACGGCGCGGCGGCGTGGCGTCTTGCGCGTGGCCATCGCGCCATCGTCGCCCCGCGACCGTTACGCGGGCGTCGGCACCATGGCGGCAAAATCGAAGGGATCCGGCTCGCGCAACAGCGCGCGCCTGAATGCCTGCTCGTCGTCGGCGGACAGCGTCGCGAGCGCCTGGAATTCCCCCGCCACGAGCGCCGCCTGGGCGATGCCGTCGCGATACAGCACGCGTGCGCCGGCGAGGCGCGGCACCTTCGCGCCGGGGAGCACGGTGCCGGCGAGGTTGAGCGGATCGTTGGCCGACACGACCAGCGCCTCGCCGTCGGCCGCACGCCGGCGCACCTGGCGCAGCGCGGCCACGGCTTCCGGCAGCGCGAACTGCTCGCCCGTCAGGCCGGCGACGAAACGGCCGCCGCGGACTTCGCCGCGCGCTTCCAGCCGGTGGTAGACGCGCAGCAGTTCGCGCCATGAAGGCAGCCACGCCGCCTCGCGCTCGAGCAGGCGCCAGCAGACCACGCCGTAGCGGCGCAGCAGCACGCGCGCGACGTGCTCGGCGTCGGCGGCGTCGCGCTTCGCCGGCGCGGCGCCGCCGCCTTCGCCGGCAGCCCCGGCGGCGCGGCGTGCGAGCGTCCAGCGGCCGGCGTCCTCGATGCCGAGCAGCGAGGTGCGCCGGCCGCGGCGATGCCCCGGCGTCGGCCGCCGCGAGGCAGGCACCAGCAGCGCGCGCAGGCCCGCGAAGCTGTCGCAGCCGGCCTGGCCGCGGGCCACGAGTTCGGCGAGCGCATCCTCGAGTTCCGGCCGCAGCAGGTGCGCGTCCGCGAGGAGTTCGTCGAAGAACGACGCGCCGTGCGCGCGCAGGCAGCCGGCGACCTTCTGCGCGCGCGAGGAGAGCTCCGGCCCTTCGTCGTGCTCGCCCGCGGTCGCGCGCGTCCACAGTGCGAGTTCGCGTCGCGGCAGCAGCGCGATCGGCGTCGCGCGCAGGGAGCCACCGCGGTTGCCGCCGCCCTCCGCCGTCGCGGCCGCGCCGCGCAGCCGCGCCCAGGCGATGCGCCCGGCCGTGCACAGGTCGTCGAGCCAGGCGGGCGAATAGTCGGCGATGCGCGCCGGCAGCAGCTCGGCTTCCCACGCCGCGGCCGGCGCCTCGAAACCCTCCAGTTGCGCCAGCACGTTGGCCAGGGCTTCCGGGCCGCTGCCGCGCGCCGCCTTCGACACGCGCTGCCACTCGCACAGGAAGCGCATGAAGTCGTGGGCGGCGACCGGCTCGATCTCCTTGCGCAGCCGCGAGATCGTGTAGCGGTGGATGCGCGCCAGCAGCTGCCGCTCGCACCATTCGAGCGCGGGCGTGCCGGAGAAATGGCCGCGCATCGCGTAGCCCTCGCCCTCGAGGCCGGCCAGCGCCATGTCGATCTCGTATTGCGGCAGCGCGAGCTGTGCGGCGAGCGTCGCGGCGGCGACCACGCCGAGGCCCGACAGGCGCGCGCGCAACATCTCC
>DASTWT010000144.1:0-10470 GCA_035765815.1 Luteimonas sp.
AAGTGGGACGGCTACCGGATGCTGGTCGACATCGCCGACGGGCGGGCGAAGCTACGCTCGCGCAACGGGCTGGACTGGACGCCGGACTATCCCGACATCGTGAAGGCATTCGAGGCGCTCGGCGTGCGCGACGGCACCTTCGACGGCGAACTGGTGGCGTTGACGCCGCAGGGCAACGACGACTTCGGCCTGCTGCAGAAGGTGATCTCCGGCAACTCCAATGCGCCGCTGCGCTGCATGCTGTTCGACATGCCCTCGCTGGGCGGCCACGACCTGTCGCGCACGCGGCTCGAGGAGCGCAAGGCGCTGCTCGAGGAGGTGCTCGAGGGCGCCGCGCCGGTGCTCGCCCTGAGCCGGCACATCGTCGGCCATGGCGCCGAGGTGTTCGCCGCGAGCAAGCGCCAGGGCATGGAGGGCATCGTCAGCAAGCGCCTGGACGCGCACTACGTCGAGGGCCGCAGCACGAGCTGGCTCAAGTCCAAGCACGCCCAGGGCGACGAATTCATCGTCGTCGGCTACACCGCGCCCAAGCGCTCGCGCACCGGCTTCGGTGCGCTCCTGCTGGCGACCCACCGCGACGGCGCGCTGCGCTACGTCGGCCGCGTCGGCACCGGCTTCGACGACGCGATGCTGCGCAACCTGGCCGCGCGGATGAAGCCGCTGGCGCGGCGCGAGGCGACCGTGCCGCTGCCGGCGCACATCCCGTTCCGCCCGCGCGACGTCACCTGGATCGAGCCGCGGCTGGTGGTCGAGCTGGAGTACCGTGGCTGGGGCAAGGAAGGCCTGCTGCGGCAGGCGAGCTTCAAGGGCCTGCGCGAGGACAAGGGCGTGGACGAGATCGGCGATGCGAAGGCGCGGGGTGGCGCGAAGCGTGCGACGGCGAAAGCCGCGGCGAAAACGGCGAGGGCGACGAAAGCCACGAAAGCCACGAAGGCGACGCAGGAACCCGCCGCCGCTGCGAAGTCGCGCGCCGGCAAGGGCGCACGCGCCCCCGCCGAAGCCTCCATCCCGCGCGTCACCAGTCCCGATCGGGTCGTCTATCCGCAGCTGCGCATCACCAAGCAGCAGGTGTTCGACTACTACCGCGAAATCGCGCCGCTGATGCTGCCCGAGCTGCGCAACCGCCCGCTGTCGCTGGTGCGTTGCCCCGGCGGCGTGCGCGGCCAGTGCTTCTTCCAGAAACACCATGCCGCGACGCTCGGCGACAACGTGCGCTCGGTGCCGATCCGCGAGAAGGACGGCGGCAGCGAAGACTACGTCTACGTCGACGACGTCGCCGGCCTGCTCGACCTGGTGCAGATGAACGTGCTCGAGTTCCATCCCTGGGGCGCGCGCATCGAGGACGTCGAGCACCCCGATCGCCTGGTGTTCGACCTCGACCCGGGCGAGGGCGTGGACTGGAACGCGATCCGCGCCGCGGCGCGCGAGATCCGCGACCGCCTGCGCGACGCGGGGCTGGAGAGCTTCCTGCGCCTGTCCGGCGGCAAGGGCCTGCACGTCGTGGTGCCGATCGCGCCCGAGGCCGACTGGCCCACCGCCAAGGCCTTCTGCGAAGCCTTCGCCCGCGCGATGGAAGCGCAGGCGCCCCGGCGCTACGTCGCCACCGCCACGAAGGCCAAGCGCAAGGGCGTGATCTTCATCGACTGGCTGCGCAACGGCCGCGGCGCCACCAGCGTCACCAACTGGTCGCTGCGCGCGCGCCCCGAAGCCGGCGTCGCCGTGCCGCTGGCCTGGAGCGAACTCGGACGCACGCAGTCCGGCAAGGACTATCCGCTCGACCGCGCCCTCCGCCGCGCCGCCGGACAGCGCAGCGACCCCTGGCTCGCAGACGGCTGGCGCGAAGCCCTCCGCCAGACCCTCCCCGACCTCTAGTCGAGGCCGCGGCGCTCGAGGAGCGGCTGGATGTCGGGGTCGCGGCCGGCGAAGTCGCGGAACAGCTGCATGGCGTCGACGCTGCCGCCGCGCGAGAGCAGGGTGGCGCGGAAATGGTCGCCGTTCGCGCGGGTCAGGCCGCCGTGCGCCTTGATCCACTCCACCGTGTCGGCGTCGAGCACCTCCGACCAGATGTAGGCGTAGTAGCCCGCCGCGTAGCCGCCCATGATGTGGCTGAAGTAGGGCGTGCGATAGCGCGGCGGCACCGCCGCGAAGTCGACGCCGTCCTTCGCCAGCGCGGCGGCCTCGAACGCCATGACGCCGTCCGCGGCCGGGATCTGCGACGCGTCGGTGAGCTGGTGCCAGCGCTGGTCGAGCATCGCCGCGCCCAGGTACTCGGTGGTCGCGAAGCCCTGGTTGAACTTCGAGCTCGCCAGCACCTTGTCCAGCAGCTCGCGCGGCATCGGCGCGCCGGTCTGGTAGTGCTTCGCGTAGTGCGCGAGCACGCTCGGCCAGTCGGACCACATCTCGTTGACCTGCGAGGGGTACTCGACGAAGTCGCGCGGCACGCTCGTGCCGCTGAAGTACGGGTACTCCACGTTCGAGAACATGCCGTGCAGCGCATGTCCGAACTCGTGGAACATCGTCGTCACCTCGTCCCAGGTCAGCAGCGTCGGCTCGCCCTTCGCGGGCTTCGGGATGTTGAGGTGGTTGGCGACCACCGGCAGGTGGCCGGTGAGCCCGGACTGGTCGACGTAGGAGTTCATCCACGCGCCGCCGCGCTTGGACGGGCGCGCGTACATGTCGGAGATGAAGATCGCCAGCTGCTTCCCGTCCTTGTCGAAGACGTCGAACACGCGCACGTCGTCGTGGTAGACGGGCAGGTCGTGGCGCTCCTTGAAGGTCAGCCCGTACAGCTGGTTGGCCGCGTAGAACACGCCGTTCTGCTGCACGTTGTCGAGCTCGAGGTAGGGCTTGAGCTGCGATTCGTCGAAGGCGTACTTCTCCTGGCGCACCTTCTCGCTGTAGTAGGCCCAGTCCCAGGGCTCGAGCCTGAACGTCGGCTCGCCCTTGGCGGCCTGCGCCTTGTCGATCATGGCCTGCAGGTCGGCGGCTTCGCGCTTCGCGTTGCGCACCGCCGCCGGCGCGAGGCGCCCGAGCATGTCGTTGACGGCCTTGGGCGTGCCGGCGGTCTCGTCGGCGAGCACGAAGGAAGCGTAGTCCGGGAAGCCGAGCAGCTTCGCGCGCGCGAGCCGGAGGTTCATGATCCGGGAGACCAGCGCGGTGTTGTCCCACTGGTTGCCGCGGCTGCCGCGCGCGACGGACGCGCGGTACAGGCGCTCGCGCAGCGCGCGGTCCTCGAGGTAGGTCTCCGGCGGCTGGCCGGTGGTGTTCTGCAGCGCGATCACGTACTTGCCGTCCAGGCCGCGCGCCTTCGCCGCCTCGGCCGCGCCGGCGATGTCGCCTTCCGGCAGGCCGGCGAGTTCGGCGCGCGTGTCGACCACCACCGCCGAATCGTTCACCTCCGCCAGCACGTTCTGGCTGAACTGCGTGCCGAGCTTCGCGAGCTCGCCGTTCATCTCGCGCAGCTTCGCCTTGTCCGCGTCGGACAGGCTGGCGCCGGCGCGGACGTAGTCCTCGTAGTACTTCGTGACCAGGCGCTTGCCCTCGGCGTCGAGCGACGAGGCCGCCAGGCCGTCGTGCAGCGCCTTGATGCGCGCGAACAGCTTCGGGTCGAGCACGATCGCGTCGCGGTGCGCGGAGAACTTCGGCGCGTAGTCGGCGCGCAGCTGCTCGCGGGCGGGGTTGGTGTCGGCGCCGACCAGGTTGTAGAACACGGTCTGCGCGCGGTTCAGGATCCGGCCGGATTTCTCCAGCGCGACGATGGTGTTCTCGAAGGTCGGCGGCGACGGGTTGTCGGCGATCGCGCGCACTTCGGCGAGCTCGTCGGCCATGCCGCGGTCGAAGGCCGGCGCGAAATCGCTGTCGCGGATCTTGTCGAACTGGGGGTAATGCAGCGGCAGCGGGCTTTCCGCGAAGAACGGGTTGGCCTGCATGGCGTCGGCGTGGTCGGCGGGCACGGCGGGATCCTGCGAAGGAGTGGGCTGGGCGGCGGCCGCGGCGGCCTGGAGCGCAAGCGTGGCGGCCAGGGCGATGGCGAGCGGATGCTGGATGCGGCGCGTCATGGATTTTCCCCCACGTTTCGTGAACACGGAGCGTAACCCGGCCCGCGCCCGCCGGCCCATGACGAAAGGCACGGCGCGCGGATTCACGCCCGCGCAACCATGCCGGCGGCATGGTGGGGCGTCCCGTCAGCAGCAGGAGTCCCCCATGGAACTCGATACCGTGATGACCGCCAATCCCGCCACCTGCCGGCCCGACACGCCGCTGCGCCAGGTCGCGACGATGATGCTGGAGAACGATTGCGGGATGATCCCCGTCGTCGACGAGCAGGGCGCGCCGCTGGGCGTCGTGACCGACCGCGACATCGCCGTGCGCGCCGTCGCCGCGGGCAAGGACATCACCCGCTGCAGCGCCGGCGACTACATGACCACGCCCGTGCGCAGCGTGCCGATGGACACCAGCCTCGCCGACGTGTGTGCGGCGATGGAATCGGCGCAGGTCCGGCGCCTGCCGGTCGTGGACGGCGACGGCCGCCTGTGCGGCGTGGTCGCGCAGGCCGACATCGCGCTCAACGGCGGCGGCCAGCGCACGGCCGAAGTCGTGCGCGAAGTCTCGAAGCCCTGCTGAGCGCGCTGCAGAGCCGACCCATGGTCGGCTCTGCCTTTGCGGAATCCTTCAGCCGACCATGGGTCGGCTCTACTTCAGGCCGCGGTTTTCCAGCATCGGCTCGATCTGCGGATCGTGGCCGCGCCAGTCGCGGTACATCTGCGCCAGGTCCTCGCGGTTGCCGCGCGAGAGCACCATCTCGCGGAACCGGTCGCCGTTCTCCCGGGTCATGCCGCCGTGCTCGTCGAACCAGGCGTACGCGTCGTCGGCCAGCATCTCGGTCCACAGGTAGGCGTAGTAGCCGGCCGCGTAGCCGTTCGCCCAGATGTGCAGGAAGTAGCTGGAGCGGTAGCGCGGCGGCACGTACGACAGGTCGGTGCCGTTGTCCTTCAGCGCCCTGGCCTCGAACGCGTCGACGTCCTGCAGCGGCAGCCCGGCGGGCAGCGCGTGCCAGGACATGTCGAGCAGGGCCGCCGACAGCAGCTCGGTCATCTCGTAGCCCTTGTTGAACTTGCCGGCCTTGTCGATCTTGTCGACCAGCGCCTGCGGCATCGCCTCGCCGGTCTTGTAGTGGCGCGCGTAGTGCGCGAACACCGAGGGCTCGCTCGCCCAGTGCTCGTTGAACTGCGAGGGGAACTCGACGAAGTCGCGCGCGGTGTTGGCGCCCGAGAGGCTCGGGTACTGGCCGTTGGCGAACATGCCGTGGAGCGCGTGGCCGAACTCATGGAACATGGTGACCACGTCGTCGAAGCTCAGCAGCGCCGGCTGGCCGGGCGCGGGCTTGGTGAAGTTGGCGACGTTGTAGACGACCGGCTTCTCGCCGAACAGCTTCGACTGCCCGACCAGGTTGTCCATCCACGCGCCGCCGAGCTTGTTGTCGCGCTTGAAGTAGTCGCAGTAGAACAGCGCCAGCGGGCTGCCGTCGGCGTTGAACACCTCGAACACGCGCACGTCCGGCTGGTACACCGGCAGGTCCTTGCGCTCCTTGAAGGTGATGCCGTAGAGCTGGTTGGCGGCGTAGAACACGCCGTCCTGCAGCACGCGGTCGAGCTCGAAGTAGGGCTTGACCTGCGATTCGTCGAGGTCGTAGCGCGCCTTGCGCACCTGCTCGGCGTACTTCTGCCAGTCCCAGGGCTCGAGCTTGAACTTGCCGCCGTCGGCGTCGATGGCGGCCTGGATGTCGGCGGCTTCGGTGCGGGCGCGCGCGGTCGCGGCCGGCGCGATGCGGTTCATGAAGGCGAGCGCCGCCGCCGGGTTCTTCGCCATCTGGTCGTCGAGCTTCCATGCGGCGTAGCTGTCGTAGCCCAGCAGCTTCGCCTGCTCGGCGCGCAGCTGCGCGAGGCGGGCGATGGTGGCGCGGGTATCGTTGGCGTCGCCCTTCTCGGCGCGCGTCCACGAGGCCTCGAACAGCTGCTGGCGCACGGCGCGGTCGTCGAGCGACTGCAGCGCCGGCTGCTGGGTGGTGTTCTGCAGCGGCAGCACCCACTTGCCCTCGAGGCCGCGATCCTTCGCCGCCTGCGCGGCGGCGTCGATCTCGCCGTCGGTGAGGCCGGCGAGCTTCGCCTTGTCGTCGACCACCAGCGCGCCGGCCTTGGCGGCGGCCAGCAGCTTGGTGTTGAACGCGGTGCTGAGGGTGGATTCCTCGGTGTTCAGCGCCTTGAGCTTCGCCTTGTCGGCGTCGGACAGGCGTGCGCCGTGGTGGACGAAGTCGTCGTGGTACCACTCGACCAGGCGCAGCGACTCGGGATCGAGGTCCAGCGTGGCGCGCTTCCCGTAGATGGACTCGATGCGCGAGAACAGCTTCGCGTCGAGGTAGATCGAGTCGCGCAGCGCCGCGAGCTTGGGCGCCACATCCTCCTGCGCCTTCTGCAGCGCGTCGTCGGTGTTGGCCGAGGTCACGGCGTTGAACGCCATGTTGACCCGGCCGAGCATGCGCCCGGTCTTCTCGAGCGCGACGATGGTGTTGTCGAACGTCGCCGGTTCGGGGTTGGCGGCGATGGCGGCCACTTCCGCGCGCTGCTGGCGGATCGCCTCGTCGAAGGCCGGGACGTAGTCGGCGTCGTGGATCCTCGAGAAGTCCGGCGCGTGGTAGGGCAGCGTGCTGACGTCGGCGAACGGGCCGGCGTAGGCGCCGGCGGTGCCGTCGACCGTGGTGGTGTCGGGCGCGGATGCGGCCGGGGCGCCGGTGCCGGCGCAGGACGTCAGGCCGGCCATGGCGGCGGCCAGGGCGATGGCGAGCGGGGTCTTCATCATGGGCAGTCCTTTGGGGGGGATGGCGCGCGGCCGGAAGCCCCCCACTTTACTCCGGCCCCGGAAAGGACGAAAAAATGACGGCTGGAACCCGGCGAACGCGCCGGAACGGGAGCCCGCCATGGCCATGACCGCCTTCGACTTCAGCGCCCACGGCCTCGACGGCACGCCGCAACCGCTTTCGCAGTACGCCGGCAAGGTGCTGCTGGTGGTCAACGTCGCCTCGAAGTGCGGGTTCACCCCGCAGTACACGGGGCTGGAGAAGCTGTGGCGCGACTACCGCGACCGCGGCCTGGTGGTGCTCGGCTTCCCCTGCGACCAGTTCGGACACCAGGAGCCGGGCGACGCGGCCGAGATCCGCAACTTCTGCTCGCTGACCTACGACGTGACGTTCCCGATGCACGCCAAGATCGAGGTCAACGGCGCGAACGCGCATCCGCTGTGGAAGTGGCTGAAGCAGGAAAAGGGCGGCCTGCTCGGCATCGACGCGATCAAGTGGAACTTCACCAAGTTCCTGGTCGGTCGCGACGGGCGGGTGCTCAAGCGCTACGCGCCGACGGAGGCGCCGGAAGCGCTTTCAGGCGACATCGAGGCCGCGCTCGGGGCATGATGGCGCGGGGAGTATCGGCTTTCGCCAGGGAGGCGGGATGCGAGGTTCGCGACTGACGCAGGGAGCGGATTGCACGATGCGCTTCAGGCTCGACGGCGACTGCCTGCGCGCCTGGGCCGAGGGCACCAGTTCGTTCGCGGCGACGGTGTCGTGCTGGCAGCAGATCGTCGCGCAGGTCCAGGCGCACGCGCCGAAGTCGGTGCTGCTGGTCGACCGGCTGCGCGGGCGCGCGCTGACCGGCGAGGAGTGGGAGTCGCTGGTGCAGGCGACGCGCGGCCACGGGCTCGATCGCGTGCGCATCGCCCACGTCAAGCCGCATGGCGTCGACGACCTGGAGTATTGCGAGATCCATGCGCGCGAGGTCGGGCTCGATGCGCGCGTGTTCGAGGACGAAGCCGTGGCGGAATTCTGGCTGCGGAACCCGATCGACCGAAGCCGGATTACCTGAAGTCGCGCGATTCGGTGGCCAGGCCGCGCAGCAGCGGCGACAGGTCCTCCAGCCGCGTCGCGATCAGGTGGCGGCTGCCGTCGGCCATCTCCATGCGGCCCTCGATGCCCAGCAGCCGCGATTCCAGGAACACCTGGCGCTGGCGCTCGGCGACGTCGCACCAGACCACCACGTTCACCATGCCGGTCTCGTCCTCGACGGTCATGAAGGTGACGCCGCTGGCGGTCTGCGGGCGCTGGCGCAGGATCACCAGGCCGGCGTGGCGCGCGCGGCGGCCGTGTCCGAGCGCGTCGAGGTCCCTCGCGCGGGCGTAGCGCCGCTGCCGCAGCGCGCGGCGCAGCAGCGCCAGCGGGTGCGCGCCGAGGGTGAGGCCGGTGCTGGCGTAGTCGGCGCGCGTGTCCTCGAACGCGCTCGGCGGCGGGATGGCGATGCGCGCTTCCGCAGGCGCCGCCACGCCCGCGAACAGCGGCATCTGCCGCTCGACCGCGGCGCCCTGCCAGCGCGCGCGATGGCGGTGCCCGGCGAGGCCGCGCAGCGCGGCGGCTTCGGCGAGCGCGGCCAGCGCGCCGCGGTCGAGGTCGGCGCGGTGGGCGAGGTCGTCGAGGTCGCGGAACGGCGCCTGCGCGCGCGCCACGGCGACGCGCCGGCCGGCGGCCTCGTGCAACCCGGAGACGAGCCGCAGGCCGAGCCGCAAGGCCGGTTGCGGCGGCGCACCGCCTTCCGCGACGCGGCCTCCGGCGCCGCCGACGTCGACGAGGCTGCCGTCGCCGGGCGACGCTTCCTCCAGCGTGCAGTCCCAGTCGCTGTGGCGCACGTCCACCGGCCGCACCGCGATGCCGTGGCGGCGCGCGTCGGCCACCAGCTGCGCCGGCAGGTAGAAGCCCATCGGCAGCGAATTCAGCAGCGCGCAGGAGAACGCCGCGGGTTCGTGGCATTTGATCCACGCACTCGCGTAGGCGAGCAGCGCGAAGCTGGCCGCGTGCGATTCCGGGAAGCCGTAGTCGCCGAAGCCTTCGATCTGCGCGAAGAGCCGTTCGGCGAACTCGGCGGTGTAGCCGTTCCGCGCCATGCCGGACAACAGCGCGTCGCGGTGTTTCTCGAGCCCGCCGCGGCGCTTCCACGCGGCCATGTCGCGGCGCAGCTGGTCGGCCTGGCCGGGCGTGTAATCGGCGGCGACCATCGCGATGCGCATCACCTGTTCCTGGAACAGCGGAACCCCCAGCGTGCGCTGCAGGACCTCGCGCAACGCTTCCGACGGATAGTCGATCGGCTCCAGGCCCTGGCGGCGCCGCAGGTAGGGATGGATCATGCCGCCCTGGATCGGGCCGGGGCGCACGATCGCCACTTCCACCACCAGGTCGTAGAAGGTCTTCGGCTTCAGCCGCGGCAGCATCGCCATCTGCGCGCGCGATTCGATCTGGAACGCGCCGACGACGTCGCCGCGCTGGATCATCGCGTAGGTCGCCGCATCCTCGGCCGGGATCGTGGCCAGCGACAGGTCGCGTCCGCGGTGCGCGCGCACGAGGTCCAGCGCCTTGCGGATGCAGGTCAGCATGCCCAGCGCGAGCACGTCGACCTTGAGCAGCTTCATCGTCTCCAGGTCGTCCTTGTCCCACTGGATGATGGTGCGGTCGGCCATCGCCGCGTTCTCGACCGGCACCAGCGTGTGCAGCGGATGCTCGGAGACGACGAAGCCGCCGACGTGCTGCGACAGGTGCCGCGGCTTCCCGAGCAGCTCGCCGACCAGCACCTGCAGGTGCCGGATGGCGCGGCTGTCCGGGTCGAAGCCCTGCTCGCGCAGGCGGTCCGCTGCGGGCGAGTCGGTGCTCCAGGCGCTCACGCTGCGGGACAGGCGCGCGATCTCCTCCTCGCCGAAGCCCAGCGCGCGGGCCACGTCGCGCACCGCGCTGCGCGCGCGATAGCGGATGACGGTGGCGGCGAGCGCGGCGCGTTCGCGGCCGTAGCGCGTGTAGATGTACTGGATGACCTCCTCGCGGCGCTCGTGCTCGAAGTCGATGTCGATGTCCGGCGGCTCGTCGCGTTCCTCGGAGATGAAGCGCTCGAACAGCAGGTTCATGCGCGCCGGGTCGATCGCGGTGACGCCCAGCGCGTAGCAGACCACCGAGTTCGCCGCCGAGCCGCGGCCCTGGCAGAGGATGCCGAGCGAACGCGCGTGGCGGACGATGTCGTGCACGGTGAGGAAGTAGGACTCGTAGTCCTTCCTGCGGATCAGCGCGAGTTCCTTTTCGATGAGCGCGCGCGTGTTGGCGTCCTCGCCGCCGGGCCAGCGCTCGCGCGCGCCCTGCTCGACGAGCGCGCGCAGCCAGGATTGCGCCGTGTGGCCTTCCGGCACCAGCTCGTGCGGGTACTGGTAACCGAGGTCCTGGAGGAGGTCGAAGCGGCAACGCGCCGCCACGCACAGCGTTTCCTCCAGCAATCCCGGCGGATGGATCGCCGACAGCGCGCGGCGCGTGCGCAGGTGGCGCTCGCCGTTCGGGAACAGGCGCCGGCCCGCCCGGGCGACCGGGACGCGGTGGCGGATCGCGGTCATCGTGTCCTG